>JBKJNG010000009.1:0-2796 GCA_046596065.1 Phnomibacter sp.
ATTATTTTCAACGGTTTACTCATGTATTTATTTTAAAAATTGTTCTGAATGCAAAAAAGTTGAATACTGGCTGCATGAATAAGTAAATATCGCCGAAACGGGAAAAACTATGACTGAACCGGAAAAGCATTCAAATTTCCTTCATTCAAAACGGATAATACCTGCTTAAAGTCATTGTTTTTAATCCCGAACCCGAATGGGCTGCAAATGTAAATTTTCAATGCAACACGGTTATAGATGGTTGTAAGCTGTAAACGCTTTAAGAAATCAATGGGTTGCCTTACATGTAATTACTTACCGGCATACGGTTTTGCAGGCTGCGTGCCAGCGTAAATTCATCAGCATATTCCAATTCGCCGCCAAAGGCAATGCCTCGGGCAATGGTGGTAACTTTTACAGGCGATTCACCAATTTTTTTCTGAATGTAATACAAGGTTGTATCGCCCTGGATATTTGGATTTAAAGCAAAAATCAGCTCTTCGGTCTCTTCGGTTTTTACTCTTTCCACCAGCGTTTCAATACTAAGCTGGTCGGGGCCAATGCCATCCAACGGAGAAATTACGCCGCCCAAAACATGGTATGTGCCATTGTATTGCTGGGTGGCTTCTATAGCCATCACATCCCTTATACTTTCTACCACACATATAAGCGATTGCCTGCGGGAAGGATTGGCGCAAATGTTACAAACCTGGCTATCGCTAACATTATTGCAACGGCTGCAAAACTTAATATTCCTTCGCATGGTAGCAATGGTTTCGCTGAATAGCGATACTTGCTGCGGCTCCTGTTTTAATAAATGAAGTACTAATCGCAAAGCTGTTTTTTTACCAATGCCCGGCAGTTTGGTAAATTCGTTTACAGCATTTTCGAGCAATGTGGAAGAAAAAGTCATTCGGGAAAAATTAGCTTTTGATTTGTGATCTGTGATGTGTGATTTGCAGGTTGAACGCTGCTGCGTTGTATTGCTAACTTCCAACCTCTCATAACTGCGTGCTACCCCCTCGTGAAGTGTAAACAAGACGAAGAAATGCAAGCCCTGACCTCCCGATACCCCCGACACGATTCACCATCAAGCCTCACAACTCTATCTCCACCTCATTTTCGTAATTCGCTTTTACATTAACCGCCATCTCAACCGGTATTACCGTTTCGGGCTGAATTTTCTTCCAGTAATCGCCTGTATCCCAAATGCCATTCTGATTGGCATCATATAAAATACGCAGTTTGTACTGGCCGGGTTTAAACAGTTTTACAGTGTATACAGTTCCAGTAAAAGGGGCGCTCAATGAAACCGTATTGTTTTCGGTAAACTGTAATACTGGGTGTTTACTCATATCAACCCCCGTGATTGTCAGTTTCAAACTGCCGTATTCGCTTTCGGCTTTGCTTTTAAAACTAATGGTATCTGGCTTTGTAGTGGTTGCGCCCAGCGAATCTGTGGCAAAACCTTTCGCCAGTATCAGTTTGTAGCTTTCATTATCCTTCCAGGCGTTCGTTATGGTAAGTATAGTGCCAGTAGTGTCGCCACTCAATTTGTACCCGCTAAGATCATTGTATAAGGTGTCTGTCAGTCGTATTTTAGAGCTGTCAACTGTTTTTAGTTTAGTTGGAAAAGTAAGGGTCATTGGGCTAAGCAGGTCTTGCGAGCCGGCGCTTACACTGGTCACAAATTTCAACTTTTTATCTTCTTTTTCCTTGTCATTTTTTCCGGTAGCGGGTGGTTTAGATTTCTTTTCCGGTTCCTTTTCTGCAATAAACGATCGCAGCATAATGGAATCAGTCCCTCCGGCAATAACGGTTGTATCGTAAAAAGCAAATGGTATCTGGTTGCTTGTATACCGTTTTACACCTTCATCTTTTAAAGCAAAAATGTAAAATTTGCCTGGAGGTAAATGATCGAATCGAAAAACGCCTTTACCGTTTGGCCGCGTAGCAAACCTTGGTTTTACCTTTGCCACTGCGCTGTCTGCCTCGCTTTTATGTAGAATAATCAGCAGTGTACTATCAGCTATTCCTGTTTCAGCGTCTTGCAATCTCCCAACAATGTCAAGGCTATCAATATATGGCCCGGTTGAAAATGCATAATTGAAATTCTTAAAAGGGTTATTTTCATTTACATCGCGTATGGCATCACCAAAATTGATGGAATAGGTGGTGTTTGGTTGAAGTGTATCCTTTATTTTAACGGTAACTGTTCGCAGTTTACTTTGAAAAATCGGGAACTTTTCTGCTGGTGGATTTATAATCAGGTTTTCGTTCAGGTTCTCCAGCTTAACGTATTCATTAAATGAAAAGCGAATTGTATTGCCCTTGAAATTGGTCGTATTCTCATTTGGTTCAGCCTTAATCAAAACAGGCGGAATGGTATCTTTAGGGCCACCCATTGGCGATTGAATATTAGCACAGCCGGTAAGCAAAAGGGCATAAAACAGCAAGGCAATAAAGCCAATGACGGTTAAGGCTGCGGGCCGCTTTATTGCAAACAAACTCTTTAAATAAATGGGCTTCATAAATTACTAAATCATTTTCTGCCTACCAAAGTCAACAAAAGCAGCAAGTGTAGCTGCAAACTTATGTGCACACCAGTCATTTATCGCAATCATAGCAATTATTTAAGAGATAGGTATTGCAACCATTTGGCGCCTGTTTTGTAGTTATGCCACCACACCCTAAAAAAATCATTATTTGTTTTTTGTTGTGATGTGTTTTTCAACTTTCGATTATGAGCAAAGTATATTCCATAAAATTTGTACAAAAGCTACCCGTGACTTTAGAGAAAGCCTGGGATTTTTTTAG
>JBKJNG010000354.1:0-3395 GCA_046596065.1 Phnomibacter sp.
AGTGAGAATACCCTGAATTATCAAACGGATCTTGGGGCGAAAAGTCACCTGAACGCAGTGGGCGGATTCAGCGTGCAATCATCCCGTTACGAAAAAACTTCTATCCGTGCGCAGGGCTTTCCGCAGGGTAGCGGCTTAACAAATATTTCCAGCGCCTCTACGATTACCAGCGCTTCCGCCTTAAATTATGGCTGGGGACTGGTATCGCTTTTAGGAAGGGTTAATTACGATTACGATGGTAAATATTTGTTATCGGTTAGTGCCCGTTACGATGGCTCTTCCCGCTTCGATCCAAATGGCCGCTGGGGCGTTTTTCCTGCCATGAGTGCCGGCTGGGTTTTAACCAAAGAAAAGTTCCTGTCAAATTCAAACTGGCTTACCAATCTTAAGCTTCGCTTTAGCTACGGCTTAACAGGCGACCAGGAAATTCCTGAATTTCAATACCTGCCTTACTGGACGCCTTCCCGGTACGATGGCATTCCTGGTTTGCGGCCAACCAATATTGGCAACGCTGATCTTACCTGGCAACGCAATAAGATGCTGAATGTTGGCGCCGATTTCGAAATTAAAGGCGGAAAAATCAGCGGATCATTGGAATATTATAAAGGCAACCGTACCAAACTTTTAGCCGAAGCATTATTGCCTGCTACTTCTGGTTTTCCATCGTTTACAACCAACTCGGGTAATATTCAAAACGAAGGCGTAGAGTTATCGTTGAACGCATACCTGGTAAAAAATAAACACTTTTCCTGGAACATGGGTTTGAATGCCAGTTACGTGAAAAGCACCATCAAATCGTTGTACCGCGATGGCGAATTAGTAAGCGCTTATAGTGACCTATTCCCGACACATATTTTAAAAGTTGGGGAAGCGCCCGGTTCTTTCTGGGGTGCAAAGTATTTGGGTGTTAATACTGAAACCGGCGACCCGATCTACGAAGATTTAAACAAGGATGGCGCTATTGATGACAATGATAACCAAATATTGGGCAAAGCCACTCCGGATTTTTATGGCGGATGGACAAACGATTTTAAATATAAAAATTTCGATCTCTCCATTGTATCGCAATTCAGCGTTGGCAATAAAGTGTATAACCTGATAAGAACCACTTATCAAACACTTGGATGGAGCGATGGCGGTTGGGATGAAAACAATGATCTCTACCAGGTATATGCAAACAATGCCACCATTGTAAACGACCGGTGGAAAAAACCTGGTGATAAAACCGATATTCCACGTGCATCACTTGTATTTGCCAACTACATGCAAAACAGCTCTCAGTTTATTGAAGATGCTTCTTTCTTCCGCGTCAGAACTTTGAGTCTTGGTTATACCCTCAGGCCGAAAACAAAAAAGGCATTTAACTCATTAAGAATGTATGTGCAGGTGCAAAATCTTGCAATATTAACTGGCTACTATGGTTTCGATCCAGAAGTAAGTTCAACCGGCGGATCATCAGAAACTACAGCAGGCGTGGATTATGCGGCATATCCACAGGCACGTACCCTCACTTTTGGTGTAAACTTTAACTTCTAAAACAACGCTTATGCGCTATTATATTTCTTTCCTTTTCGTTATCGCAATTTCACTAACCGGGTGTAATAAAATTCTCGATGTCGTATCACCCAACGCGGTGGAAGATCAAAATGTTTTTACCAGCGTAAGCGGTGTTCGCAATGCCCGCATTGGCATGTACAGCACGCTGCAAAACAAAAATTATTACGGTGGCTATTTTCCATTACTCGCAGAATGTTATGCCGACAATGGCAGCACCGGTGGCTATGATGTGATTGACTTAAATGATATTGCTTACAGAACTGTTACCACGAGCAACCTGTATGCGCAAAACATTTACACAGCCATTTATAACAGCATTTACACGGCTAATAAAATAATCAGTAATCTAAACAGCAAAAGCATTCTTGGTTTGGAAGACGAAGAAAAAAACAACATAATTGGTGAAGCTTTGTTTGTTAGAGCCATGGGTCATTTTGATTTGCTGCGTTTGTATGGTGAGCATTGGGACAAAACTTCCAAATACGGTATTTCGCTCGCAACATCAACCGATGAACCAAAAGTAGCCATTGCAAGAAGCAGCGTTGATGATTCTTACAAACAAATCATTGCCGATCTTCAGTTGGCAGGCAGTTCATTAAATGTTTATACAGGTAACCAATACATTTCAACATCTGCCTCAAATGCTTTGCTGGCCAGGGTTTACCTGTATTATGGAGATATGGCAAAAGCAGCAGCGCTGGCAACAGAAGTGATTGATGATGGCAATTTTGCATTATTTGGTGCAGATGATTTTACGAAAATTTATACCGAAAGATTAACTGCCGAAAGCGTGCTTGAACTGAAATTTGATCAGCAAAATCCGAGTGCTTACAACACCGCCACTTATGTAAGAGCCGATGCATTGCGTTCTGATGTATTTTTTCTTTCAAGCGAAAGTTTAAATGATTTTTTCAGTAGCCGCCCCGATGACCGGAGAAGTGCATTGGTTGATTATGTTGATGTTGATTTGAGTATTAGCCCCGATGGCCGCACGGAAAAATATCGTGGCGAAACCACGAAAGATAATTCAGGCTACATGATTCGTTTGGCAGAAATGTATTTGATAAGAGCTGAAGCAAAAGGGAGAACGAATGGATTGGCTGATCTGAATATCATTCGTATTTCGCGTGGTATGAAAGCATTAAAATTAACCGATGTTCCCAATGCTACCAGTTATTTAAATGCTGTTTTAAATGAGCGCCGTGCCGAATTAAATTTTGAAGGCCATCGTTTATTCGACCTTGCACGAACAGGTAAAGTAGCAGAAATTTTAGGTGTTGATGTTAATCCAATTATGCCAATACCCCAAAGAGAAATTGCCGCGACAAATGGCGTGGTGGAGCAGAACCAGGGATACTAATACAATTTATGATTTGTGATTTGTGATTTATGTCAGCTCAATTTGAACGTTGAGCATTAAATATTGAGCATTTGAATTTGAACTTTCACTTGTTACCCTCTCAACTTATCAACCTCTCACAACGTAACATGCCACATAATCCACTCACATTCCTGCTGCAAAAAGTTGTGAAAGATGCTTTCAAAAAAACAACTGCTCAAACACTCAATGAAAGCCGGAGAAAGTTTATTAAAAAAGGCGCTATTATTGTAGGTGGCATCGGTTTAATTCCATCATTTGCAACAGCATTCGTGGGCGACAAAAAACCTGTTATCAGCATTATTGGGGCAGGCATGGCAGGGATGAATGCAGCATACCAATTACAGAAGATGGGCGTTGATGCAAAAGTGTATGAAGCTGCTGCAAGAACAGGCGGCAGAATGTTTACCATCAGAGACAAATTCGGCGAAAATATTACCACCGATATTGGTGGCGAGTA
>JBKJNG010000446.1:0-3901 GCA_046596065.1 Phnomibacter sp.
TATCAAAAGTCTAATTTTCATACTTATTTTTTTTAAATCAAATATTATTCAAAGCATTTTATTTGTACACTTCTTTTACTGCGCTTTCCATGTCGCCTAACATCTGTTGCACTAATGCAAAAGGATCGTATGGCACACCACGAACTAATAAAGTTTCAATAGGTATATAGCCTTTGTAGCCGCCATCTTTTATAATTTTTATCAACTTTATATAGTCGGTTTTTTCTTTACCCCCAATGCCCAACGGACTTTCCTTTACTTGCCAGTTTATTGCAAAAGGCACTACTTGTGCAATATCTTTATAAGGATCTGCTGTTTTAAAATTGCCAGTATCTACAATTAAACCTGCCCATTTGGAATTAACGCCTTTTATTACATACAAACATTGTTCTGCAGTTTGCAGCATATCACCATGATTTTGAATGCCAATTTTTACACCGTATTGCTCACCAAAAGCAGCAGATTCTTTATAACATTCAATCATCCAATCAGCAACTTCTTTCCACTTATTTTCATAGCCTTTTGGAATTTCGCCAGAAAATAAACGCACCACAGGAATACCCATTTTAGAAGCAGCAACAATCCAATTTTTAGCTACTTTAATACCTTCTGCTCTCACTTTAGGATCTGCTGAAGCGAAGTCATTTCTAATTCCCGTACCCGTTAAGACGATACCTAATTCTGAGGCTCTGTCTTTAAATTTTTTCAAATACTCGTCTGTTGGCACAGCAGGATATGTTGGGAAGAAATAAGCTGTTGGATCTAACCCTTTAATATTTTTTTCTGCACACCAGTCAAGCAGGTTGAACAATGTGTACACCTGTTGCTTATCACGAGCATCTTTGGCTACCAATAAATCACTGAAAGAATATGCATTTAAAGATGGAATGAGCGGATAAGCTTTCTTCTTTTTTTGTGCAGCAACCGTTAAGGATAATAGAACAAGTGCTGTAAAAAATATGGGCAATTGTTTGATTGTTGATTTAAATAAATTCATTTTAATATTTTATTAGTTCAATTAAAAAGTTCCGTTAGTCACAAATGCTATCTTTTTACTATCGGCCGACCAACTTGGTACATTCATGGTTCCCTGCCCGCCGTATAGGTAAGCTATCACCTTTGGCCCACCTCCCCCAACAGGCATCAAACGCAAATACACCCGTTGATAAAACGGATGCTTGTCAGCAGGCACTTCTTTGGGAAAAGAAATAAACACGAGTGTTTTGCTATCGGGTGAAACATGCGGAAACCAGTTGTTCATTTCATCAAAAGTTAGTTGCGTTTGATTTTTGCCATCAGGATCCATCCGCCAGATCTGCATTTTACCCGAACGGGTAGAATTGAAATAAATATATTTTCCATCTGCCGAATATTCAGATCCGTCATCCAGCCCTTTGGTACTGGTTAACTGAATTTCTTTACCGCCATCTTTTGAAATTTTATAAATATCGTAATCTCCATTCCGTTCTGCTGTATAAAGTAAATATTGATTATCTGGCGACCAGCCATGCAAATAAGAAGGCGTTTTATCGGTTATGAGTTTGGGAACACCGCCAGTTATAGGCAAAGTGTACACAGCTGATTGTCCTTTAGTTTCCGGCCCCTGGTTGCTGATACCAATTTGTTTACCATCAAAAGTGAGTACATGATCATTGTTATTTTTAACAGCAAAATCAGTATTTAAAACAGTTACTGCTCTGCTGGATAAATCGAAATTATACAGCTTACCAGCTTCATTGTAGATAAGGGTTTTCCCGTCGGGTGTCCAGTTGGGCGCCTGGAAGGACCCTTTGTTACTTGCCAATACCTGCCGTTGGCCACTTGCAACATCCATGACTTCCATGGCGCTGCCAATGTAACTTTTATATTGAATTAAAGAATCTGGTGCTGCATTAAATATCCTGGTATTGCTAAACTCCGCTTCCTCTGAAAATAAATTAGTGTGAGCACAAACATATAATCCGGCAATTAAGTCAGCACCTAAATCGATGCTATCCAGTTTTTCTGTGACATACACTTCTCCAAAATGTGCTACAGACATGGTATAGGTGTTTCCCTTTTTTTCCAACTGCAATACATCTGGTGCTTTGATGGTTAATTTTATTTCTTTCATATTTGCACCGGCCGTGGTTCTGTATTGAAAGGCAGTTAACCCATCCCCATGCACAGTGCATGCTATCACCGGCGAATTGGGTGCAGTAGAACTTCTGATCATCAAACCGGCTTTGCGATGCGGCTCGTGGCCATCTCCTAAAAAGCGAACCTGGGTTTGTAAAATAAAATCGCCGTTCATTTTTTTAGATAAAAAAGCAAAACTGTCTTGGCCAAACCAGATATTTCTGCCCGAGCCTTTGAGAAGATAGGTTTGAGAAGGTTCGTTATAACTTGCCGAACCAGCTATTTTAGGAGAACCTACATCGGCAAACAAATCGAACGATCCAATTTTAGCGCCTGGCAATTGTGCAATAAGCGGTGCGCCTATTGTAAAAGTAACAATCAGTAAAAGCGACACTCCTTTTATTATAAGCATGAGATTTTATTTATCCAGGTATTTAATTAATTCATAAACATGCGTATTCAATGCTTTCATATTTTCCAGTAAAGGCATGTAAGGTTGAAACTTGCTGTTCACAATTCCTTTATTCGAATCCCGGTTAGATGGATCTGTTTTTAAATCCAACGGATCATTGTCCTGGTAGGTAAACCAATGCCAGCCTACACAAGCTTTACTCTTTAATAACTCAATGGTAAAGTTTTGGTAGAAATAACCTCTGTCCTTTTGAGTAGGCACGTTCCAGCCGGCACCGCTTTCATTCGGCAGGTCTGAATCTTCTCCCTTGGTGTACCATTCAGTAATGATAAAAGGCTTGCCAGACCAGTTGGCCCAATCAGTCATAATAGATTGTACCGGCTCCCATTTTCGGTAATGATTGATAGAAACAATATCCATGTATTTACCTGCTACCTTAAAAATTTCGGGGTTTTGCAGTTCTTCTTTTTCCTGGTTAAAACGGCAACCGAGGTAAAGGTGGTTAGGATCGTACTTGCGTACAGCAGCAGCAACTTTTTTTAAATAGGTCTCAAAATAAAAACCTGTAAATGCAAGGCGGTCGTCTTCAGTTATGTCTGAGATGGTTGCATCTTTTCCTTTTCGCTCATCCAACCATTTTTTAGCAGCAATATATCCTGCTTCATCTTTAGCCAAAAAATTCAAATGCCTGTCTAGTGCATCATTTTTCCAGGGCAATTCATTGTCGGTAAAATATCCAAGTAAATATTTATCATTCGCATATTTTGCAATTTCCGAAATCGTTTTTTCAACATGCGCATCAAACTCAGGATCAAAAACCATGGCCAGGTCAAAACGATATCCCTGCCAGCCAGCTACTTTATATTTTCCAAATTTTTTCTGATGTTCCGATTTGTAGCTTCCTATCGGACTAACGATAACAGTATATACCAACGGATTCAGCTCTTGTTTCATCAGGTCAACATTAGACCAGGCACCTGTGCCGTTAAAACCATACTGCTTTAAAAAACTACTCTCCTGCGAAACCCATTTCTCTGCACTGCCGTATTTATTTAGCATCGCTTCCTTTTGCCCGCTGGAATTGCCTGGCCGGTAAACAGCCACTCCTTTATGAATAAAAGGAAAGCCCTCAGGATCGACGATCCACCACCGGTCTCCTTTTTTTTCTACTCTGAAAAATCCACTTGCCATCGATGGATTTACTTTCCAGCTACCATACTCATTCAACACCGGATCAGCCTTGATCTTAAAGCCAGGTAATTTATCAATGGTTTTAGCTGCGTATGTATTCCAGCTGTTACTTTTTGCATTTGTTCTTGCCTGAACCTGGTTATACGCAGGGGTGCTGTTAGTTTTATCAGACTTGCTTTG
>JBKJNG010000464.1:0-2860 GCA_046596065.1 Phnomibacter sp.
GATTATTATTTGAGCATGGGTTTAACTGCTGAAGCCGTTGCCCGTGAGTATCAGGTAAGCCGCGAAGACCAGGACAATTTTAGTTATCATAGCCACCAAAAAGCCATTAATGCCATACAAAGTGGATATTTTAAAAGTGGCATTTTACCCATAACAGTTGAAGAGGTTTTTGTGAACGAAAAAGGTAAAAGGGCCACCCGTAATTATGTAGTTGATACCGATGAGGGACCAAGGACAGATACCAGCATTGAGGCGTTGGCAAAACTGAAACCTGTGTTTGCTGCGGATGGTTCGGTAACGGCAGGTAATAGTTCACAAACCAGCGATGGTGCCGCTTTTGTGGTGGTAATGAGCGAAAAAATGGTAAACGAACTTGGCATAAAACCACTGGCACGTTTAGTTGGTTGCGCCAGTGCAGGTGTTGAACCACGAATAATGGGTATTGGCCCGGTGGCCGCTGTTCCAAAAGTGCTAAAGCAGGTTGGTATGAACCAATCTGATATTGATTTGGTAGAACTGAATGAAGCCTTTGCATCACAAAGTTTGGCTGTTATTCGCAAGCTTGATTTAGATCCTGAAAAGGTGAATATAAATGGTGGTGCCATTGCCATGGGTCATCCGCTGGGATGTACCGGTACCAAGCTTACTATACAGGTAATGAATGACCTAAAACGCCTCGGTAAAAAATATGGCATGATTACCGCCTGTGTTGGCGGTGGACAAGGGATAGCAGGCATTATTGAAAGTCTGTAAAATATCGATGAGAGAGAAGGTACACTGTGAAAGGCCGTTTCGTAATGAAGCGGTTTTTTTTGTTACTCTATTCCTATATTATTAAATATCGCCTTTGCGAAATGCGTTTTTATTTATGTTAAATGGAAGGTTTTAATCCTTGCTATCTTTATTAAACAATTAGCCTTATGAAAATTTTCAAAAGCATTTTCTGCCTGCTTTTTATAATTAGTTCCTGCAAAGCTATTGCTCAAAAGACTGTTATTATTTCATCGCCTGATAAGAAAATACAATATGCATTTCAGTTGATAAACAAATCGCCGCAGTATCGAATATCATACAATGGAAAAAACATCATCGATCATTCTGCTTTAACCCTGCAGTTTGAGAATGATAATTTCAATAATAACATCATCATGCACAAACCCGTTTTCAAAAATGCGGTTGAACAATACGTGTTGCCAGTTGGAAAAGCAAAGAACATACATGATGCTTATAGTGAAGTAACCATTCCATTGGAACAAAATTCGGGGGTGCATTTAAAAATAAATATTGTAGTAAGAGTTTTAAATAATGGCATTGCATTTCGTTATGAATTTCCGCAACAAGCAAAGAGTACTTCGTTTGTTTTGACCGATGAAAACAGCAGCTTTCAATTTACTGGAAACCCTACGGTGCATGCTCTGTTTCTACCCAATTATACCAGCTCTCACGAAGGGCCCTATACCACTATTCCTTTAAGTGATATTAAGAATGATACGTTGATGGACATGCCCGCATTATTTGAGTGCAGCAACAAAGTCTTTGTAGCTATTACAGAAGCTGCGTTGACGGATTACGCAGGTATGTATCTCTCGAAGAAAAATGGAAAACTAATAAGTACCTTATCGCCGCTGCCCAATCAAACGGCTATAAAAGTAAAAGCTGGATTCCCACATAAAAGTCCGTGGCGTGTATTGATGATCAGCGATAGAATTGGCGATCTGTTCGAAAGCAATATTATTACTGATCTGAATGAACCATGTGCTATTGATACCAGTTGGATAAAGCCCGGCAAAACAACTTTTCCGTGGTGGAATGGCAACGTAACGCCCGATACTTTAAATGCACCGGGCAACAATTTTGTAACGCAGCAATACTATATTGATTTTTGTGCAAGAAATAATATTCAATATCACACAGTTGTTGAATATGGGTTGCACCAATGGTATACAGATGATGGTGTGGGTTTCTCCCCCGGCCCAAATAATGATGTTACCAAACCAGTTCCCGGCCTTGATATGAAGGAGGTTTGTGATTACGCCGCAACTAAAGGAGTTGGTATTCGTGTGTGGGTTCATTTTGGCGCTTTGTATCCGCGACTTGACAGTGCGTTCGCCATTTTTGAACGGTGGGGATTGAAAGGTATGATGGTTGATTTTATGGATCGTGATGATCAGGAAATGGTAAATATGCAAACAGAAATTTTACAGAAAGCGGCAGCGCATCATTTGCATATCCAGTTTCATGGGGCGTATAAGCCAACAGGTTTAAACCGCACTTATCCTAATGAATTTACGAGGGAAGGCACCATGAATTACGAGGTGAACAAATGGGATAAAAGAATGACGCCAGACCATGATTTGAATATTGTTTTTATGCGGATGCTGGCGGGTTCAACTGATTATCATTTGGGTGGGTTCAGGGCTGTGCCTGATTCGCTTTTTAAAGTACAGTACACCAGGCCGTTAATGCTTGGCACACGTTGCCACATGCTGGCTATGTATGTTGTACTGGAAAACTATTTACAGATGGTTTGCGATTATCCCGCCGCCTACGAAGGCGAACCCGGTTTTGAATTCATACAACAAATTCCTACGGTTTGGGATGAAACAAAAGTGCCTGTTGCTGTATTAAATAGATACATAACGATTGCAAGAAGAAAAGGTAACGATTGGTATGTTGGAACAATTACAAATAACGATGCAAGAACAGTTCAAATACCTATGTCATTTTTAGGAGCTGGCAATTATACTGTTGATATTTATACTGATTCGGATGATATAGATGTCAATCCCAATCATTTAAAAAAAGAAACAAAAAGTATTACCAGTAAAGACACGATCACAATACATGTAGCAGCAGGTGG
>JBKJNG010000203.1:0-9778 GCA_046596065.1 Phnomibacter sp.
GGTGGCCAAAGCGGGAGATAAAAAGAAACTGCTTGAGTTATCTGAAAAGAATGCAAGGATATACATGGATGAAAGCAATCGTAAAAGAATGCTCCATATTGAAACAAAAACAGAAGATCAACGGCTGGACTTGTTAGAATCGTTACAAACAAGTCTTCAATTGCCCGAATTGCCAGTACATATTGAATGCTTTGACAACTCGAATTTCCAGGGAAGTTTCCCCGTTTCTGCGATGGTATGTTTTAAAGATGGGTTACCATTTAAACAGGAATACCGGAAGTTTAATGTAAAATCAGTAACCGGTATAAATGATTTTGCCACTATGAAAGAAGTGGTTTACCGCAGGTATAAAAGGGTTTTTGAAGAGAACCGCGATTTCCCGCAACTTGTAATTATTGATGGTGGTAAAGGTCAGCTAAACGCTGCGCTTGAAGCAATAGACAAACTGAATCTTGCAGGCCAAATGACATTGGTAGGCCTTGCAAAAAATGAAGAAGAATTGTTTTTCTCAGGCGATCAGCAATCCATAAAACTTGATTGGAATAGTGAAGCCTTAAAACTGATAAGGCGGATACGGGATGAAGTGCACCGTTTTGGTATAACCTTTCACCGCCAACAACGTTCGAAAGGTACTTTTAAAAATGAACTTGAAACGATTCCGGGCATTGGCTCCAATACAGCTACTAACCTGCTAAAAATTTTCAAATCAGTAAAAAAAGTAAAAGAAGCTTCGGTAGAAGAAATTACTAATGCGATTGGTAAAAACCGTGCCTTGATAGTGTACTGCTATTTTCATTCTGAAACCATAGCCGAAAACCAATAAAAAAACCGGTTCAAATGAACCGGTTTTTTTGATCTAAATATTCTTTTAGTAAGACCATTGGTCTTGTTCCCAGTTAAATATTTGTTCTTTAATATTTTCCCCTTCAAACAAACGTAACATCGGATCTTTTATAGAAAAGGCAATCGGTTTGTCACCAAAATTACCAATAGTAGATTTATAGATTGTACTGGAATAATAACGGCTTTCGAAAATTTCCTCCCAGCTCATACGCATTGCCATATTACGGGGATTGTACGCCTCATGCTTTGCTAGGAAAGGTCTTGCATCAGGGTAATAAACATAGAACATAGGTATAAAAGCCTTTTGACCGGCAATATCTTTTTCTTTCAAAGGAGCTAAGCCAAGGGTACGAAAATGCATCCTTGATGTTTCACGATCGAAAATTATTTCCTCTTTAACCCGGTAACCTACGATTGTATTGACATCAAACTCTTCAAAAATGGTTGTGTCACGCATCAAGCCTTTAGTGCCATCGGGGTCATTTACCATATCAGGTACAGCAATGGTTGAAGATCCTCCTGTCATCGTTTTTGAGATATCGGAAAGTTTCAGGGGAGTGGTAAACCTGTCATTCACGGCATCAAAAGCTGTAATATCTCCATCTCTGATATGTTGCAGCAGGATGAAAAAGAATCCCTGGCTACCATCGTTTTCCTCGGCTTCATACCTGAAAGGTGAATTGATTTTTTCAAATACGCTTATATCACGCCAAATAATTTGCTTGTAAACCTGGTCGTCAATCCTGATATTATCATATGCCAAAGGCGTTTTATCTTCAACCAGGTTGCCTACTACAGTGGTAGATGGCCTTTTTGACTTCAATGCCGTTGGGATAATATTAGCCCTTATTATTGAATCGCTGTAAGCAACTGAATCAACCAAATTTACAACAGGTGCTTCCTGAGGGGGGGCAACCACAGGCTTGCCAGTAGTCCTCGAGGTATTCCTCTTCCTGGGAGGTGCCTTTTTCTTCTGTGAAAAACTGGCTTCCGGCACTAGCATTATTATAGCACCAATTATTGTAAATATTACCGCTATTCGTTTCATACCACCACCTTTTTTAAAAAATTACTTCAAATTATAGAAAAGAGAACCAAGTGGATAATCACTTCCATCAGGACCTTTTGCATGTATGTTATAAATACCAACTACGCTGCCCGGTCTTGCACTGCTTACAATTGCATTACCTGCAAAAGAAGGTCCGCTAACCTGCGTTTCTCTTGGTTCTCCATTAATAAACCCACCAATTGTATAGCTTGTGATGGAAAAGGGCGCACCACTAAATTCAGACTCTTCCAAAATAGCTCTTACACCACCCATCGCTTTGAATGCAGCCGTTGAGACATTACCGCTTTTAAGCGTTCCCACCATAGGAGTTGGCGGAGGTAATTTCTTACAACGAATAGGGAAAGTAAAAGATTTTCCATCGCCAGAGATCGTAATTACACCCTCACCAAGGCTTGTAACGCGGGCGTTAAATTTATCACCGCTGGTGCGGGATACGGTACCCTTGTTAAAACTCACCTGCACTTTTTCGGCTTTCATGCTTCCGGCACTAACTGTAACCGGGTTGTCAACACCCGCATACATTACGTTCATTTTTTCAAGAAAAATCGATGCTCCTGAAGCTTGACCTACCGTATAACTAACAGTTGTATTTTTTGTTGTAACCTGCCCGATATTTGGATCTTTAAAAGAAACGGAAATCGGAACATTACCGCCACTACCGCCGCTAACTTGTGTTGTGTATCGGGCAAAGCCGCTATCGTTCGCAATTTGCGAAACCCCATTAATAGATACAGTTGGTTTAGCTTTAGAGCTGAAAGCTCCGATACCGGCCTTAATTTCAAGAGTTTGACCTGGTAACAGGTAGTTAGTATTTTGGCTGGTCAATATTTCAAACTTATCAAGCACTACTTCTACTCTACCTATCTGGCTTTGGCAGTAATCGGCTACTATATTTCCTGAGCGAAGTACATCATTCTGGAATTTACTTAAAATTGTTAAGGCCGCAACTGTTGGTGTCATATGAAAATATGCGTCAGACCAGGTTTTAAGGTTGGCATTCTCAGTTTTAGGCATACTAACATCAATCGGTAATTTGGGTAATCCAGCTCTTTTATCTGCAGGAATATTAGCAGATACATCTGTGGCAAACTTAGCCAAAGCAGACTGAAGCTTCGGTCCTTCACCTTTTAGCCCAAAAAGACGTGTTGCAGCTTCAAGATCATCTTCTTTAAATTGTTCTACGCCATCAACCATTTGAAGACCTGCCTGAACCTTAAGTTCTTTTTTAAGGATTTCAATAGATGCTGACAAATCATTTGCCTGTTTTATTGCAGCATCAGCCTTGGGTTTCCAAATAGCAACTTTATCTGCTAACTCAGGTTTTTTCCCCTGTGCTTCAAGTGAACTTGAAATCGAACCATTTGACGTATTGATAACACCATTTGAACTTATTAAGCTATTGTCAACTACCTTAAAGGCATTCAATATTTCGCTGGATACATTCAAAGCCAACAGCGCAGTCAACACCAGGTACATCATGTTGATCATTTTTTGCCGCGGCTCCTTAGGTAAGGCCATAATTATTTTCTATTTAAGATTTACAATTTTATATTTCATTAATCCCTGGGTAAGTAACACAACATATAGTTCGAATTACCTACTAAGAGAAACAAGTTCTTTTATCCACGTCCCTGCATTGCGCTCAGCATATTGCCATATACATTATTAAGGCTATTGAGGTTTTTGCCTAGTAATGCCATTTGATCCTGAGCTGTTTGCGCATATTCCAGACTTCCTTTCATGGTTTGGCTGGCTGCGGCCAGGTTGCTGTAGAAGTTGTTCATTGCTTTGAGGTGGTTATTGGTATCCTGTAACTCAAGCTCATATATTGCATTAAGCGATCCAAGATTTTTAGTAAGAACCTGTACTTGCCCGTGAAATTGTTTTGTGCTTTCGCCTGCTTCACTAAAACTCTGCATGGCAGATGCACTTTTGATCATAGAATCTTTCATATGATTCATAGCATCAGATGCACTTTTAGTACTGCTTGTAAAATCACCGGTTGTTTTAACCACATCGCTGATTTCACCCATTTTCTCTACAGTAGTACCCAATTTCTGGAAACCTGCACTCAATTTTTGGAGATTTGTAGGCGTAATATCTGCTTCGTGCATTAGTTTATCAAGAGACTTTAATGCAGGATTGCCATTTTCAAGTGTTGCAACAGGAATTGGGGCACTTGGTGGTGGTGGGAAAAATGCATAGATAAAAAAGATAGCTGCTTCTGTAAAAAGGCCAACCATTAGCATTTGGTCTGCAAATTTCCAATGTAAAATTTTAAATAATGCACCAATAATAACGATCGATGCGCCTACGCATACTACAACGTTTAATGCAATTTCTGTTTGTCTGTTAGCACTTGCCATAAGATGTTTTTTTAGAATGATTGGTTTTTACCAAGTTAAGAATTAGCGTAGAGCATCCCAGTACCCCAGGTTAAGAGGATATCAGTAGTTTTTGAAAAATGAAATTTAATAAGGCAATAATTGTTTGCTATTTGCGGTTCTGGCCAAAATAAGGTAAGTCAATAACTGATCTGAAGCCAATGTAGGATTTAGAGGTATCCTGGTATTCGTAGCTACGGGTACTAGTTTGAAGGAAATAGCCAATATCTTTCCAGCTACCACCCCTTAGCACTTTACGTTTCATGCGGGGAGGATCACTATCTTTTGCATTGTAACGAACATCAGGGTTCATATCATGCTGAAAATTATAACTTCCTTCATAATACAAAGAGGCAGTCCATTCAGCCACATTGCCAGCCATGTTGTAAAGACCAAAATCGTTAGGCCAGTAAGCATCAGCACGAACTGTATAAAACCCGCCATCTTCAGGATAATTACCGCGACCAGGTTTAAAGTTAGCAAGCAGGCATCCCTTTTTATTCCTCAGGTACATACCACCCCATGGGAATGGAGCCTGTGAACGGCCACCTCTCGCTGCATATTCCCATTGTGCTTCAGTCGGCAACCTGAAGTCTGATTCAGTAGAACGCTTTTTGCTATCAAGAAAACTATTCAGGTAAATAGTACGCCAGTTACAATAGGCAGTTGCCTGTTTCCAGCTTACACCAACAACCGGATAATTACCAAATGACTGATGATAAAAATACTTTTTAGTCATAGGCTCGTTATAGCTGTAAGAGAAATCACGCATCCAAACCAATGTATCAGGATAAATTTTCTCAGGATATTTAACTATAAAAGTGCTACGTGCCTTTCCTTTATTTTCCAGCCTGGCAGCTTCTTTCAAATCGAAATATTCAACCTGGTAGACTATTTTCTCCGGGTCAATGTCTTTTTTACCATATATACGGTCTGGAGGTGGAACGATCATAGCATCAAGTTTTTCAACGGTAGCTTTATCACTCCATTTTATCGTTTGTGCTTTTTTCTGATCTACATAATCTACCCCATCCACATTTTTTACATAGCCAAGCATTTTAGCAGCTATAGAATCCCTAACCCAATATACAAACTGACGATATTGGTTATTGGTAACTTCAGTAGCATCCATCCAAAATCCCTGGATAGAAACCTGTTTGTTACGGGCTGTAAGGGCATAAGTAACATCCTCATCGCTGGGCCCCATATGAA
The DNA here is from genome assembly GCA_046596065.1 of Phnomibacter sp. Classification (GTDB taxonomy): domain Bacteria; phylum Bacteroidota; class Bacteroidia; order Chitinophagales; family Chitinophagaceae; genus Phnomibacter. The sequence continues at coordinate 5,509 of JBKJNG010000203.1, forward strand.
AGGTTCCAGGTGGGACATATACCATACCAATGGGTTTGGTAAGACCGGGTTTTGCAGCTGTGGCAACCCCATGAACCTGCCCGTCGTTCGGCAAGCCTTTCGATTTACCGGATTTACCACATCCGGTTAGGATAACCGTTAAGGTTACTAAAGCTGTTAATTGGATGAAATATTGCTTCATTATTCTTAAAATCAATTATAATTCGACCAAATGTAGGGAAAATACAATGTTGTAGCGAAACCCAACCAATTGAAACATAATATTAATTTTATCATATTATGTTTTTATCAACTGAATTTCGAATAACGCTACCGGATTGAGTAAACGTCAAAAATGGAACCAAATTGTTATTTCTGTTAAAAAAAATTGCAGATTTTATTTTTCACCCGGCAATTAGGCCTTAAAATGCTGTAAAAAATTTCGAATAATACCGGCTTATTTATAAACACTATCTGCAAAACCTGTTTAACTATCATCATTATTCAGCATATATAGTAACGCGTTTACATTATCAACTGGTTGCTTGCAGCTATACTGGTAACATAAGTAAATAAACGTTTTATCGCCGGAAATAGATTTCTCAATCAGTAACGGAAAGCCAGGATGAGAAGTTGCTGATTGCTGCAATACTTTATTTGGTACAAAGCTTTGAAGCAAACTTGCCGTTAATTTTTTATGATCCGATCCAACGATAGCTAGTTCTTTAATACCATAAACCAACAGTTGTAACAGTTGCGACCATAATCCAAAGGACCCAGGATAACTCGTCGATAATTTTTTCATTTGCATTCCTAATTTGGCTGCCTGTTCCTTCCAGTCGGACTTGTCAAGTAAGGTTCCAAGGTATAAAAGGTTATGGGCCATAAGGCTGTTACCAGAAGGTGTGGCTCCATCGTACATATCTTTCTTTCGAAAAATAATATCACTCTGGAACTGGGGAGTGTAATAAAATGCACCCGAAGATTCATCGGCAAAATCGTGAAGCACTTTGTTGGTTAAACGCTTTGCTGTTTCCAGATATTGCATGTCAGAAGTACATTCCTGTAAATAACAAAGCGACTGAATATAGCAGGCCAGATCTTCAAGAAAAGCCGGGTTGTCCGCCTTGCCTTTTTTATAATTATGATGGTACACATCGTTACCAGACTTCATTTTACTTTCAATAAAACCCGCTCCTTTTTCAGCCATTGCAAGATAATGCGTATTACCAGTTGCTGCCCATGCTTTACAAGAGGCTGTAATCATTAATGCATTCCAGCTCATCAACTTTTTATCGTCAAGTAATGGCTTTATACGAGTAGCACGTTTGTCAAACAATATTGCTCTGCATTTGTTTAGCATTTCCGCAACTACAGCTTCTTCTAACCCACGAGCTGCGCAAAAAATTTCAAGCTGCTGCTGTACCCATAAAATGTTTGTATGTTCCCAATTGCCATTTTCCTCTACTCCATAATAAGCACAGAAAAGCTCAAAATCATACCTGTTTGGTAATAACAATTCTATTTCTGATTTATTCCAGGTATAATATTTGCCCTCCTCGCCGTCGCTGTCGGCGTCATAAGCGCTAAAAAATCCACCATCCTCATCCTGCCATTCATTAATGATAAAGTCCATTGTTTGATGGATGGTATCAAGGTATATCTTCTTCCCAGTCAATTGGTAAGCTTCACTAATAACACTTATTAGTAAAGCGTTATCGTACAACATTTTCTCAAAATGCGGTGCAAGCCATTGTGCATCTGTACTGTAACGGGCAAATCCACCCGCCAGGTGATCGTAGATCCCACCCATGATCATTTTATCAAGGCTTAGCAGGGCCTGCTTTAATAATGGGGAATGATAGGATGCCGATGGCTCATTCTTTTCAATCGAACCAATCTTGTTAATTTTTGCTTTCGAATTAAAATATTCCTGCCTCAATAAAAACTGAATAATAAATGTTTGAGGAAATTTTGGTGCATTTCCAAAACCGCCCCAAGCGGTATCAGCAGTTTTTAGCAGGTTTTCAGTAATAACTTGTAAATCAGCTTCAGTTAAGGATGACTCATTTTGTGAAAGCTCGTTAAACAACCCGGCATTTTGCAGGTGTGCCGTCAGATTTTCGGCCTGTGAAATCAACTCGTTTGGCTTTTCCTTCCATGCCTTATTTATTGCGGTTAATACCTCACGCCAGCTGCTGCGATTATAGGCTTGTACGGGCGGAAAATAAGTTCCGCCATAAAAAGGCCTGGCATCCGGTGTGAGAAACACATTTAACGGCCAACCACCACTTCCGCTTACCAATTGTACAGCATCCATGTATACCTGGTCAAGATCGGGGCGCTCTTCGCGGTCGATTTTAATGTTTACGAAAAACTCGTTCATCAATGCGGCCGTTTCTTCATTTTCAAAACTCTCCCTTTCCATTACATGGCACCAATGGCAGGCCGAATAACCAATGCTCACCAAAATAACCTTGTTCTCATCCTTTGCTTTCTGCAATGCTTCAGGCCCCCAGGCAAACCAATCGACCGGGTTGTGGGCATGTTGTATTAAATAAGGACTTGTTTGCTCAATTAATCTGTTGGGCATATAATAATCGTATTTGCATACGGGCCATAAATGATGTAAAGAAATGATGCCATGAATAAATATAACAACCAGCGGGGCCGAACACGTAGTTTCTGGAATAAATCAAGTTGAGCATGGTTCGAATAGTACAAATGAGAAATTTTTGCGGCGAAGCAAACTCAAATGTTTGTACTATTTGCCAATCGCCGCCATCACTTTTGCCTTTACCTCATCAATGTGCAGCCGCTCCTGCGTCATCGTATCGCGGTAGCGAATGGTAACGGTTTGATCTTCTTTTGTTTGATGATCGACCGTTACGCAAAAAGGCGTACCAATGGCATCCATGCGACGGTAGCGCTTGCCAATGCTGTCTTTTTCTTCATAAAAACATGGGAAGCTGCTGCGGCAACCATTAATGATCTCTTTCGCAATTTCTGGCAGACCATCCTTTTTGGTCAATGGAAGCAGAGCCAATTTTGTTGGAGCAAGGGACGGCGGAATACGCAATACCACACGGCTATCTTCACTTCCATCTTCTTTTGTCCATTTTTCTTCGGCGTATGCGTTGCTGAGTACCGTCAAAACAAGTCGATCAAGCCCGACAGAGGTTTCTACCACGTAAGGCACATAATTCTGGTTGATCTCTGTATCGAAATACTGCATTTTCTTTTTGCTGAATTCCTGGTGACGGCCCAGGTCATAATCGGTGCGGCTATGAATACCCTCCAGTTCTTTCCAGCCAAACGGAAAATCAAATTCAATGTCGACAGCGGCATCAGCGTAATGCGCCAATTTTATATGGTCGTGGTAGCGAAGCCTTACTGCTGGTGTACCAATAACTTCTATATGCCATTTCAAACGTTCAGCTTTCCAGTGCTCGTACCATTCTTTCTGGCTACCAGGACGAATAAAAAACTGCATTTCCATCTGTTCAAACTCCCGCATGCGGAAAATAAACTGCCGGGCAACAATTTCGTTACGGAATGCTTTACCGGTTTGGGCAATACCAAAAGGTATTTTCATGCGGCCGGTTTTTTGCACGTTCAGAAAGTTTACAAAAATGCCCTGCGCTGTTTCAGGACGAAGGTAGATAGTGCTTGCTTCTTCGGCTACACTACCAAGCTCCGTGCTGAACATCAGGTTAAACTGCCTTACATCGGTCCAGTTGCAAGTTCCGCTGACATAACATTTTATCTTGTAGTCTTCAATCAGTCTCTTTATAGCGGCAAGATCATCAGCAGCAAGCAGGCGTTCCATATCTGCAATCACAATTTCAGCCTCATCCGTTTTACCTGATTTGTCCAGGTCTGCCGCAAAAGCTTCAATTAAATGATCGACCCGATAGCGTTTGTTGCTGTCTTTGTTATCGATCATGGGATCGCTAAAGCTATCAACATGACCACTGGCCTTCCAGGTAGTGGGATGCATAAAAATGGCGGCATCAATGCCTACGATATTATCGTTCAGCTGTGTCATGCTTTTCCACCAGGCATCACGGATATTCTTTTTCAGCTGGGCGCCGTTTTGGCCATAATCGTACACTGCGGCCAGGCCGTCATAAATTTCGCTGCTCTGAAAAATGTAACCGTATTCTTTGGCGTGGCTTATAAGATTCGGAAAAGTATTCTGGTCGTAAGACATAAACGGTTTTGTGATTTATGATCTGTGATTTGTGATCTATTTGTTTTTGCTAATAATGTATTGTAGGTAAACGGTCCC
>JBKJNG010000418.1:0-4202 GCA_046596065.1 Phnomibacter sp.
ATTTTACCGAACCAAAAGTAGAATGGTTTGCCGGCGCAAAACTCAACATCACCGAAAACTGTATCGACCGCCACCTAGCCACCATGGCTGATAAACCAGCCATCATCTGGGAGCCAAACAACCCCGAAGAAAGAGTAAGAACTGTTACTTATGCCCGCCTGCATAAAAGGGTTTGCCAGTTTGCTCAGGTATTAAAAAACAACGGTGTTAAAAAAGGTGACCGTGTTTGTATTTATATGGGCATGGTGCCCGAGCTGGCTTACGCAGTATTAGGTTGTGCCAGAATTGGCGCTATCCATAGTGTAATTTTTGGCGGCTTTAGTGCTCAAAGCATTGCCGACAGATTGTATGATGCCCAGTCTGAATTTATTATTACCTGCGATGGCGCTTACCGTGGTGCAAAAGATATTCCTTTAAAAAGTGTTATTGATGATGCGCTGATTGGTAACAGAACCATTAAAAAAGTAATTGTGTACACCAGGACAAGAACGCCTGTTTCCATGATCAAAGGCAGGGATGTTTGGTGGGAAGATGAAATGGATTACGCAGAATCACAGGTAGAAAAAAACGGTGTCGTTTCTTTTCCTGCGGTAGAAATGGATGCTGAAGATCCGCTGTTTATTTTATACACTTCGGGCAGTACCGGCAAACCGAAAGGCGTGGTGCACACCATTGCAGGCTATATGCTCTGGACCAACTACACTTTTGTAAATGTTTTTCAATACAAACCCGGTGATGTACATTTTTGCACGGCGGATATTGGCTGGATCACCGGTCACAGTTATATTGTTTATGGTCCATTAAGTGCAGGCGCAACCTCCATGATGTTTGAAGGAATTCCTACCTGGCCCGATGCCGGACGTTTTTGGGATATTGTTGAAAAACACAAAGTGAATTGTATTTACACAGCGCCAACCGCTATAAGAAGTTTAATGAGTTTTGGCACAGATCCCGTAAAGGGAAAAGATCTTTCTTCCTTAACTGTACTTGGTACCGTTGGCGAGCCAATTAATGAAGAAGCATGGCATTGGTACGATGAAAATATTGGCAAGAAAAAATGCCCTATTGTTGATACCTGGTGGCAAACCGAAACGGGCGGTGTACTCATCTCGAATTTGGCCGGCATAACACCCGGAATTCCAAGCTGGGCTTCGCTGCCCATGCCGGGCGTACAACCATTATTGGTGGATGAAAACGGCCATGAAATAACGGAAGCAGATGAAGATGGCCTGATGAAAGGCAACCTTTGTATAAAAGCCCCATGGCCGGGTATTTTAAGAACTACCTATGGCGATCATGAACGTTGCCGCACCAATTACTTTGCTGCTTACCCTGGCCTGTATTTTACCGGCGATGGTGCATTGAAAGATGCCAATGGCAATTACCGCATTACCGGAAGGGTGGATGACGTATTAAATATCAGCGGGCACCGCATTGGCACGGCTGAAGTGGAGAATGCCATTAACATGCACGCAGGCGTTGTAGAAAGTGCAGTAGTTGGTTACCCGCATGATATTAAGGGGCAGGGCATTTATGCGTACGTAATTTACAATGGTCATCATGGCGATGAGCATTCAAGAAGACAGGATATAACACTGACTGTTTCAAAAATTATCGGCCCTATTGCAAAGCCCGATAAAATACAATTTGTAAGCGGCCTTCCGAAAACAAGAAGTGGTAAAATCATGCGCCGTATTTTAAGAAAAATCGCGGAAGGCGAAACATCCAATTTAGGTGACACCAGTACCCTGCTTGATCCGGGTGTTGTGGATGAAATAAAGGATGGAAAATTATAAGCTTCAATTATTAAATGGCTAATTATTGATTATTCACTCACTGCATGCCTGCTAATAACACGCAAATCCCGAGCACACATTGGTCGGGATTTTTTTATTATTAATTTTTGATTACAGGTTATTGAACAAAGAACATTCAAAATCGAAGATTGAGTTTTTATCCGTTAAACATTGAGCCCGTACGGGCGGCCGTTGAGGCATTGAGCGCCTTGCAGGTGCGAGTCTCCCGTACCAGTATATAACCATTACTTAATTATCAAACCTAAAAAAAATATTAAGCCATCTCTTTTTTATTTATAAGGACACCGAATGCACAGGCAGGGAGAAATTTGAAAAGCAAGGAGACATCTGTACGATATGTTTTAAAGCGGTAACTGGTCTCGTTGGTTTCACCAATTTTATTGTGCCATGTTCCAAACAGGCTAATACCGCACCTGCCGGACAAGTATAAGTATCTGAGGATTTGTTATAGTCAAAACTCTCTGCCAGAAACTCGTTGGCTATATGCTTAACGTCTGGTTGTTCCTTGTAAGCTACATGGGTAATCATGTTGTCTTGCTGGCAATGTTGTAGCTCTGCGCCGGTGTGGTACCCTTTGTCTGCAAGCACTATGAGCGTATCCTTTTTTTGTAATTGCAGGTTGGCCTTTGCTTGTATGGCTGCCTGGTGTAGCGCCTTGCCATCATTGCGGTTGGTGGCTTCAGTATGTACAACCAGGTTGTGTTTGTCGTCTACAGCGTTCTGTGTGTTGTAGCCAACTTCTACAATGGCCTTTGTTACCAGTATGCTACGGCTATCTTTATCTGTGGTGCTTATCTGCCTGTCAGTAGTACCATCTAATTGCTCCTGCAGGGCATCGTATTTAATGGTTCGCTCCTTAAGTTTAGCAAGGCCTTCTGCAATCTTTTCTTTTTTTACCTGTAGTTCATCCGGTGTGTTATCTTCCTGTTTATCGAATTGCTCAAGTTCCCGCAGGTACCTGTTTGTTTTGTCTTCAATAAACTGTCGGTGTTTGTCAATTTTGTTTTGATTGTAGTTATTTTTCTTACTGTTTACTGCTTTGAATTTACTGCCATCAATACCAATGGTTGTTTTGCCCAGCAGACCTGCATCGCCCAAAAAATACACATACAGTTTAAACATGGCTTGCAGTGGTGCTGCATGTACTTTGCGGAAGTCGGCAATGGTATGATAATTTGGAACCAGGTATTTTAAAAGCCACTGTAGTTCCATATTGCGGCTGCATTCTTTTTCTAACTTGCGGCTGCTGCGTATTTTATTTAAATAACCATACAGGTACAACTTTAAAAGCTCGCAAGGTGCAAACGGTGGACGGCCTTCGCTTTTATGAATGGTATTTATAAAACCCAATTTTTGCAGATCGAGTTTGTCTACAAATGCATCGATAAGCCTGACAGGATTATCGGCAATCTCCTGGTCTTCCAGCGTGCTGAAATAAGTTTGAAATCTATTACCACCCTGTATGAATTGCATGGTGTAATTTACACTTGTTCACTAACTGTTTTTGCGCTTATACACATACTTGTATATTTGAACAGGCAATGCGGTTTTTTCACAAGCTCTCGTTAAGCGTAATGCTATCAGCGACCGTGACACCATCAACCGACAGACAAATTAGTACCATTGGACTTTCAATTAAACTATGGCGGACGAAATAAAGAAAGTGAAATTTAAACAAAATGCACCGCTTCAAATTGAGGTTGTTCCTTTATACAGTTTGACCAAAGCAAACAAAGCCCATTTAATAACACCACACCGTACTAATTTTTATCATATTTTCCTCTTTGAAAATTGCCAGCCGACACATTTCGTAGATTTTGAAAAAATTAAAATAAAGCCTTACACTTTATTGTTTATCGACAAGGACAGGGTTCACCAATTTGACCATCTATTAAATTATAAAGGGCGGGTTATCATTTTTACAGACGACTTTTTTACAGATACTAAATTCTTACGAAACTCTATTTTATTCAACAACTTTACAGAAAAGCCAACTATAACACTTAGCCTAAAAGACTTTCAACGATTTGTAACTATTTGCGAAAATATAACCGAAGAATTGACCTTGCCTAACGACAATTTAAAGCATATAGTTCTTAAAAATTATTTGCATAACTTTTTAATTCTTGCTGAACGAGAAAAACAAAAGCAAGGGACTACTGAAATCAAAAAAGGTGTAGACCTTGATTATACAATTTTGTTCCGTGATTTATTAGAAATAAATTTCACAAAACTTAAAGCAGTAAATGACTATTCTTCTCGATTATTCATTTCAGAAAAGCGATTGGGACAAGCGACTTCAAAAGTTTTAGGCAAAACGCCAAAAGAAATCATTAACGATAGAATACTATTAGAAGCAAAACGATTTTTGGTTTATAGCCATCT
>JBKJNG010000573.1:0-2506 GCA_046596065.1 Phnomibacter sp.
GAAAGATTTTGATGATGCACTCAGCATTAAGTTGTTGAAAGATGATCTCTATGAAATTGGTGTGCACATAGCAGATGTTAGTCATTTTGTAGAAGAAGAAATCATACTCGATACAGAGGCTTACCAACGTGCAACGAGTGTGTATTTGCCCGATCGTGTAAACCCAATGTTGCCCGAGCGTATATCAAATGAACTGTGTTCGTTAAGGCCGCATGAAGACAAGTACACTTTCTCCGCCGTGTTTCATATAAATAGCAAATCCGAGATAAAAAAGTCATGGTTAGGCCGCACGGTTATTCATAGTAACCACAGGTTTAGTTATGAAGAAGTACAGCAAATAATTGAAGCAGGCGAAGGTATTTATAGTGATGAAATTAAATTGCTGAATGACCTGGGACAAAAGCTTCGTAAAAAGCGTTTTAAAAATGGCGCTATCAACTTTAGCTCGCAGGAAGTAAGGTTTAAACTGGATGAAACAGGCAAGCCGATTGGCATTGTTATTAAAGAGAATAAAGAAGCCAACCAGTTGATCGAAGAGTTTATGTTGCTCGCAAATCGTACGGTGGCAGAATCTATCAGTAAGATAGAAGTGAAAGGAAATCCCCTGCCGTTTCCTTATCGCATACACGATACACCTGATGAAGAAAAACTTATTCCTTTTATTGCGTTGGCCCGAAAATTTGGGTATAGTTTTAATACCAGCGATCCAAATGCCATTGCAAGTTCTTTTAACGAAATGCTTGGCAAAGCACGTGGCACGCCACAGCAGCATTTACTGGAACAATTAGGAATTCGGACTATGGCAAAAGCCATTTATACCGCTGAAAATATTGGACATTACGGATTGGGTTTCGAGCATTATTGTCACTTCACTTCTCCCATACGGCGCTACCCCGATGTAATGGTGCACCGCATTTTACAGCAGGTGCTTGATGGTAAAATTGTGCCGGATAAAAAGATGGAAGAAAAGTGCAAACATTCCAGCGAACGCGAACGTGCAGCCATGGAATGTGAGCGTGCTTCAAATAAATACAAACAAGTTGAATACATGAGCCAGTTTCTTGGTGAAGATTTTGATGCGGTTGTTACGGGCGTTTCAAGTTTTGGTTTTTGGGCAGAAACGGTTGCACACAAATGCGAAGGTTTAATAAGCATGAAAGACCTGAATTATTACGATGATTTCAGGCTGGTAGAAGCGGATTATACATTGGTAGGATTACTTTCGGGCCGCAAGTTTCGCATTGGTGATGTAGTAAGAATAAAAGTGGTAGCTGCAAGTCTTGAAAAAAGACAACTTGATTACGAATGGATGATGAATGCCCAAAAAGTAGAAGTGAGAAATGTAAGTTCAGTTGTTGATGCAACCCTTGTAAATACACCAGATCAATTATCAGGAATTCCATTGGAAGCTGCAGTGGTAAGAGCAAAAATTGTTGCTGCGAGAAACAGGAATACCGCGGCGCAAAAAACGAAGTCTTCCAGGGAAAATAGCAAGCAATTAGCTGAGGGAAAAACATCAAAACAGAAAACAAAAAAAACGATTCCGGATACTGCCCCAATACCAAAAGCGATCAAGAAAAAAATAAACGGTAAATAAAATTGATTCCAGTTTTTCAGTTTGAGTTGTTAAATGATTTTCCTTCTGTTAATGTAGTACCACTTGTTGGTATAATAATTAAAAGTTGTTGTCAATGAAAAAACTCATCGGACCATTTTCTGAAATTATTACCATGCGGCACCTGCCATTAAAAGGGGCTTTAAGAGATGATAAACTTGAAGTGATCCGCAACGGGGGAGTTGTAATAAAAGATGGATTCATAAGAGCCGTTGGTGAAATGGAGACTTTGTACCGGTTACATCATGATGTATCCCTCGAGCATATTAATAAGCCCGCTGTTTTACTTCCTGGATTTGTAGATTGCCATACGCATATGTGTTTTGCAGGAAAACGCAGCGCAGATTATGCCATGCGCATTGCAGGTAAAACCTATCTTGATATTGCTAAAGCGGGCGGCGGCATCTGGAATTCTGTACAGGCAACCAGGGATGCGTCCGAACCTGATTTACTCGAACTTTTATTACAACGAATTAAACATCACCTGGCATCGGGAATAACAACCATAGAAATAAAAAGTGGTTATGGATTAAGCACGGAATGCGAATTGAAAATGCTGCGTGCAATAAAAATGGCAGGCGTCGCATCAGATGCAAGCATTGTTGCAACTTGTTTGGCAGCCCATATAAAACCAAAAGATTTTAATGGCGATGACAAATGTTACCTGCAGCATGTTATTAAAGAATTATTGCCCGTTATAAAGGAAAAAGAATTGTGCAATCGGGTGGATATTTTTATAGAAGACACAGCCTTTTGTAAAGAAGAAGCTGCCAAATATTTAATGGCGGCAAAGGTGCTTGGCTTTAATGCTACGGTGCATGCCGACCAGTTTACACCTGGTAGTAGTTTGATTGCTATTGCAGGTGGCGCACATTCCGCAGATCATTTGGA
>JBKJNG010000001.1:0-3711 GCA_046596065.1 Phnomibacter sp.
TATAGATGCTTTATTTGGCAGCGTAAGGCCTAATGCTCCTACCATTACCGCCATGGTGGATGCTGTGCCCATTACAGCGCAATGCCCCTGCGTACGGGCCATGCATGCCTCAGCATCTACAAATTCTTCTGCGGTTATCTGGCCTAATTTACTTGCCGTATCAAAACGCCACACATCAGATGTACCAATATCCTTTCCCTTCCAATGTCCTTTCAGCATGGGACCGCCAGAAATAACAATAGCTGGTATATCCACGCTGCATGCACCCATTACCAGTGAAGGTGTTGTTTTATCGCAGCCACAAAGCAATACAACACCATCAATGGGGTTGGCACGAATGGATTCTTCCACATCCATGCTTACAAGATTTCTGTATAGCATTGCAGTGGGTTTAATAAGCGTTTCTCCCAACGACATCACGGGAAATTCCACCGGGAAACCACCTGCTTCCAATACGCCTTTTTTTACAGCTTCCGCCAGGTCGCGGAAATGTGCATTACAAGGTGTTAATTCGCTCCAGGTATTGCAGATACCAATGACAGGCTTGCCTTCGAACATATCCGGCGGTATGCCCTGGTTTTTCATCCAGGCACGGTAAATAAATCCATCCTTGCCCTTGCGCCCGAACCAGTTACGGCTTCTTAATGTTTGCGGCTCCATCGTTTATTTTTTACAGCCTAAAAGAATACTTTTTTATTTAACTAATGGTGAAAACTTTCAGTTCATTGGTTCATAATCAATCTCCAGAAAATTTTCGACATATTTCAACCAGTATTCTTTTATAAATGGAAGATGTTCAGGATGATTGGAAAAGTTATTATACAGCCTTTGATTAGCGAACTCCATTGAAATACCATAATCAAAATTATTCTTCTTACTTGTTTGCTTTAATAATTCAAAATGCAGCACACGTGGAATGTTTGCCAGCTTTTTTGCCGCATCAAAACAACTTTTTCTTCAGGAGAACCTTTAGTATACTTAAGCTTAAAAATAGCGGAATGACTTATCATAAATTTATCATCTTGTTTAACAGCATTTGTTTGTGCCGTGCTTTTATACTAACTAAAGCAACATACAATTAAGCACAACCAAGAAATATCAAAATAACCATAATAATTGCATAAGGTAAAATAATCCGGCTTGCTAATAAACTAAGTGCTGACTTATTTTCTACGCCATTTAATACATGTATACTTTTATCCATTGCATCAGCATCGCTAAGACTAACAGCAACTAATAACAAAGCTACTTTTACACCCGAAATGCCGTTGCAAATACCCATAATACTGATACGTGTTCCCTTTGTATAAATAACCCTAATCAAAATATTGTATACCACTAATGAATTACCCTAAAGCCATTCCTTTTTTAGAACCTGTTCTTCTGAATACCCAAGGAGAAGCCAGAGCCATGGCTGTATAGGATATATAAAATGAAAATGTAACGAGGTCCGATTCAAAGGCGCTTAATTCACAAGCAATTTTAAGATGAGGAATTAATACTGACCCGCAACCAGGTTACGAATCCAAACACAAAAAATAATACACCAATTAGCAGGATATCATTATCAATTGCGGTGGCAGTTTTAGTACCCATATTATGCTTTCATTTCCATAAAATACATTTACAGTTTTTTCGCTTTATTCAACTTATTTAAGATTGTATCTTCTAAAATACTTCTTAATTCTCTAAATATAATCGGCCCTGTTTCCGGGCCAACGGAATTAATTTCACCATAGGGCGCTTCTTTATTTTTATAAGTAAATGGAGCCTTTTCATCCCATTGGCTCTTTGGTATAATATAGCCAATCATATCGTTTGAAAGGCCAATAATAAATTTGTATTTGCCTGGCATTAATTCTCTAATGGAAGGAGTTTCTACCGGGCTTATTAAATAGTCCTGGCCTGCAGGAGACTCTACGCCACCATTTGCTATTTCAGGATACAATTCTCCTGGTTCATGCAAAAAGGTAGCCGGGCCTAATTGCCATACAGAAATTTCAGTGCGTATCTTCCACCATCCAGAAAGTCCACGGGAAAAAACACCCATTGATGCGCCTAACCGATAGAGTTTATTGTCCATTGGAAGGTTAAAAGTTTTTGCACGCAGGCGAATGGAAGATTGATCCAGCTGAGTAGCATTTGAATCAATAGCTTTCAATGCCAATAAAGCAAGACGCTGCCCTTGCGCTGCTGCTTTTTCGAAAGAGGCCTGCACGTATTCTTTTTGATTAAATAAATCAGCAATACCTAATTCAGACGAAGTACTCATCATACCTCCTATTGCCCCATTTACATAAATGCAGACTCCTCCTTTACCTTTATAAATAGTAGAATCTCCTCTATACACACCCTTTTCAAATGCTTCACGTACATAATGTGGAAAATCGGAACTAATCAAAAGATTCTTATCCTCCAGTGTTTCCGGATGATTTGCCCAGGCAACCAGCGTACCTAATGTAGTACCTGTTTTTGCATCGGTTACATGCATGATACGTAACCCGTAATCAAAAGCCATCGGATCACGAAAATCACCAACAAGATTTTTTGGCCCTTCCAGATCCTCGGTAAATGTTACTTTGGCCGGTCTTATATTTTTAACCGCCTTTTCAATTGATTCCCTGATCTTTTCTTTAATGAATTGTAAGTACACGCTATTTACACCAGACGTATAATCACTTTTCCCCCATAAGCCGATTAAATCGGGACCCTGATGGGTGTGTGTACTTGTAATAATTGTATAGGTGACTCCCCATTCGGCGGGAATGCTTTTTCGCACATCAATAATATCATCCGCCATAAATCCGATAGCATCAATAGCAACCAAAGCAATCCTTGTTTTACCATCATCTATAATCATTGTCCGGGCCCAGAGATCATCATGTACTCCTTCAGCAGGGCGCATATTTTGAAAACCTGCCATCCATACCGCATCAAATTTACCATTACCATTTACATCAACATAAGTGTCTCCATCCTTCTCATTAAATTGAAAATCTTTATTGTTATCCACCCATGTATCGGTTACAGTGGGTGTAATTACAACAGCCGAAAACCCTGCTGATAGAGCCGAAGGTTTACCCGAAGGAATATTGATGTCTACTTTAAAATCTGGATGTTTATCTTTTAAATGAAAATAAATAAAAGCCAAAACAAACAATATCGACAGGCCAATTAATATTGAGATTCTAATAGCCCATTTTTTCATAAAATAAAATTTGATGGTTTGCAATTTTTCTTTGGCCAGGGTTCTATTTATAAATGTTGCATACTAATACTATTTTTCCTTTGCCAGTAATTCGATAGTATTCATCAAAATTGGGCCGGCATCTTTACCAATAGACATGCCTGTTAAATATGCTGTATGGTGAATAGAAGTGTCGGTGCCAAAGAAAGTAGGTTTAAGAATATATCCCAATGCATCCATTCCTAAGCCGATTACAAATTTTGGTCCTTTACCATTCATTAATTTTTTCGATTGAATAGAATATGCAGGTACCGTTTCTCCGGGATGCGTTACAAGTTGTGCATCACCTATTGAAAACCACGCAATTTCTGTTGATACACTATCTGTGATTGGCCGACCAATAACGCCTGCAGCAGACAATTGCTGAAACCCTGGATTGGTAACAGGCAGGTTAAAAACTTTACTTTTAAATTGAATATTCCCTTCGCTGGCAACAGTTGAATTTTTCAATGCTGTTTCTACAG
>JBKJNG010000006.1:0-4092 GCA_046596065.1 Phnomibacter sp.
GTTGCAATTGCCTGAGGCGATTGTGCCAAAAGAATTTGCGTGGCTAAAAGACATGTTAGCAGCGTTAGTATGCATTTTCTCATAATAATAAAATTGAAGATAGGCAATGCATCACCGGTTATGTCATCGATCCATTTTTTTGTTCTCGCACAAATGTAAAAGCTCCGGAAGGTCAAATTTCCTGAGCTTTTGTGTAAGCTGTTTATTTTTTTTTAAAAAGGCAGCCCGAACATATTGTATGTGTAAAAAAATAGTAATTATGGTTCCATCAGCCTGCTGTTTGGATCGAGATGCCCGATACACAGGGCAGTAATATTACCGCCCGGATTTTTGTAATAGAATATTCGCCAATGACCATCAATCCTGCATTCCAATACTTCTGTGGCTTTGGCCACGGCCGCAGACATTTGTACTTTATTCTTTACGAGGGTTTGCCCATTGCCTGCAACTTGTTTCGAAGTATTGAAAATACCCATTCGCATATTCGTAAGGGTCGAATTTACTTTCGTGCGCAATACCTCATCCAATTTTGTTTTCTGTTGCGTGAAATACGTGTACTCGTATACAAGTGGCATAGCTGTTTTTTTAGGAAACCAAAGTAATTATTTATTAGCTGAATTTCATAACATCATTTTAAATTATTACCCTGAAATTATTACCGTCGAATTGTTGTGTTAGCCCGGTTTTGATTGGAAACATGAATCTGCTATTGTGAACAGTTTGCAATGCATTTACCGGAAGCCAAACAGCACAGTTGGCAAACCGTTGAATAGCT
This sequence comes from Phnomibacter sp., assembly GCA_046596065.1. Lineage (GTDB taxonomy): Bacteria > Bacteroidota > Bacteroidia > Chitinophagales > Chitinophagaceae > Phnomibacter. Next base: position 776 of record JBKJNG010000006.1, read on the forward strand.
ACAATACAATGAAAAGTAGATGAAAAGTTTAAATGCCATCGGAACATAAAAGAAATACGATGAAAAATATATTATAATCAATTAAATAAAAATTATATTTAAAAAGTATTTCCGCCGGGAAAACTCAAATATTTCCAACTTGCCAGCATTTTATTTATAATTCAACGGTTGCCTTGTTTTTTTGCCCAATACATCTGTTGCATAGCAATTCAGTATGATTATAGAAACCAGTAATAAATTATCCAATTATGCATCGCAGAAATTTTATCAGAAATACCGCTTTTAGTGCGGTGGCCGTAAGCGCCTTTGGCTTTGTACGTTTTGATGGAGATCATTATGTGGGTGATTGTGAAACCACTTCCGATATCCTTGGGCCTTTTTATCGCCCCGGCAGCCCGGTTAGAAATAGCCTTGTAATAAAGGGTGAACCCGGCGAATTAGTTGAGTTAACCGGGATGATAAAACACAAGGATTGTGTGACGCCTTACAAAAACGCCAAAATTGAACTTTGGCATTGCGATAGCAAAGGCGTTTATGATAATGAAACGGCAGATTACCGTTACCGCGGCACTTCTTACTGCGATGATAAAGGACATTATTCTTTTCAAACAATTATGCCGGTTGCTTATGATGTTGGCTCGGGTTTCGTTAGGCCGGCGCATTTTCATCTAATGATAACAGCCGAAGGCTATCAACCGCTGGTAACACAACTTTATTTCACAGGCGATAAGTATATTCCTAAAGATTCATCTGCATCTTCTCCTTTGGCTAAAAAAAGAATTCTGAATGTGCAAACCAAAGCCGATGGAACAAAACAGGTACTGTATGATGTGAGCATGGCTGAGCAGCTCGCTGTCAATCCTGCAGACATTGATAAACTCACTGGTGTTTATACCGAAATAACCGATAAAACCAAAACCGTAGAGTTTGCAAAACAGGATAATTTTTTATTGATGAAGAATGAAGTTTTTGGGATGTATTTTGTTTACACAGGAGATAACAGCTTCGAATACCCGGGCATGCCTCCGGGTGCATTCCTGAAATTAAATTTTGTTTTACTTGGTTCTGGCGATGTTAAGCTCAATTTTAGCTATAACGGCGATGACATGGTTGAACACAGTGAAGTGTATATGAAGACAAAGTAAGATGTATAAGAAATAATTATTGAACACATAAAAAATGAACGGAAAACTAGAACCTGCTAAAGCTGGGAATTAATCGTCAAAAGTCCACAAATGGAGCGACAGCCGTAAATGCCCATGCAGATTGGTACATAGTTCAATACTGTGCAAAATGCATATTTTACCCGACTGCAGCACACAGGTTTTGCCAACTTCTGCTATTGGAAAAAAGAACACCTGCAAAAATTATTCTAGAAAACCGCCGAATGCCGAACGGCACATACTGTGGTGTTCGAAGATAGCAAGCGAATTAATTCCTTTCTTCCTGCCCGATTATAGCAATCAAAGTCTTTTTCATAAGTGGAAATGGAAAAACTGAGTTGTAATTCAATTGTCTTTTTTCATTTCGCTTTGCCGCATGGGCATTGCGTCAATTGTTTGAAATAGCTGCTCCAGGTTAATAATGGAATCACTCCTGAGTTTTTCACCACCATCTTTACCTACCAGCAAAAATGTAAATGGTTTTGATGAAGAAATATTCCACCGTTTTACTTCAGTTTTTTCAGCGGTAATTTCATAAGTTGAAACTTCAATGTCGCGATTGCTTATTCCACTACTATCTTTTTTCAAAAGATCAAGTTGTTTGTTCTTCAATTCAATGCCATTATTATTATAAAATATGAGCACCAGCCTTTTTCCCGGGTAAGTCATAAGAAGCATGGTTAAGTAAATAAAAAATTTCATCATCAATTATCTATAAACAACACTTCGCTAAAAAAGTTGGACAAAAGCTTCATTAGGATTGAAGAGCCTCGGGGATTTACGCTTCTGTTATTGCTTGTATACACCAGATTCGCCTTAGCCAATGTTTAAGTTCTTTTTGTTTAAGTGTTACCGGAAACTCCCATAAGTTATAGTCTCAAATCCATTTTTTAATTCAATTCTTCTACCAATAATCTTATTGTCCATCTTCTCCTTCCTTCAGGAACAGGGCCACAAGCAACAGCCCTTAGTTCCACATTATGTTGTGTATAGTATTTCTCAGGTTGACCCGATCTGTATTCATCCTTTAGCGCCATCTCTAGTCCATCATCAATATACCGTTTCTTAATTCTCCAAATGGTTATTCGACCTACCTCTAATAATTTCTCTACATCAGAAATTGATAGCACATTATCAAGAAATAAAAGAATTGTAGCCCGATTAAATTCTCTTAGGCTATGTGCCCTTGCCTTTTTAAATTCCCGGCGTTGCTCTCTTGATTTCGACGTAAGTTTAAACTTTGTATTAATAACCGAACTTTTTAGTTCAGCATATATATATGAAACGTAGCATAACTAAATATTGAAAATACTAGCACTCACTCCCAGTAAAACGTACATAAGCAATTTATTCCTTTCTTATAAAACGTCCATATCTGAAGTCTGCAACTATCATTTATGAAGTAGCTTTGACTATCACGGAACTCCGTGATTATTTATTACCTGCTTATGAAAAAAGGCCTGCCATTCTTTATGTCGACACTGCTATTGTTAACCTTAGCCTTTTCCTTTAGCACCTGTAGTAAAGAGTACAGTTACGAAGGCGGCCCAATTGCTGATACAATCCCAACACGGCCAGTTGCTGAAGCAAGCTTTACCCTTGCCGGCGATCCCATGGAGTGTACGCAGGGTGGCGTAAACGGTGATTTTATAGCGGGTACCCCGGTTTTGGCTGATAATTTTGCCAGCGTTACGGTTATCATTACGGTTCCCGGAACCTATTATATAGCTACCGACACCATTGATGGTTTTAGTTTTTTCGCCAGCGGCACTTTTAATACGATAGGTAGTCAAATAGTATCACTTAAACCATCGGGCACGCCGCTTGTTCCGCGTAACCTGGTTTTTACACCGCATGCGGGCAGATCGGGATGCACTTTTAAGGCAACGGTGGTTAAACCGGGCTTTCCTGCCACCTACGTGCTCGAATCCGGGTTTGATAATAGTTGTACCGGGCATGTTGTAACTGGTAGTTATACGGCTACTGATGCCCTGACCGGCAGCAACACAGTTAGTGTTAAAGTGTTTGTTACTGTTCCAGGAACTTATGCCATTGTAACCAACACAAAAAATGGGATGCAATTTTTGTGTTTGTTACTGTTCCCGGAACTTATGCCATTGTAACCAACACAAAAATTGCATCCCATTTTTTGTG
>JBKJNG010000058.1:0-3694 GCA_046596065.1 Phnomibacter sp.
TTTGGCAACAATGAACCGCTGGTAAAATAAATTTCGTTGTTTAGTACCGCAAAATCGCTGAAGCCGTTAAACAGCTGGATATAATCATTCCGCAATACAATGGTTCCGGCCGCTGTACCATCCGTAACAAACAACCGTCTTTCACCTGCCGCATTAGCACCCATAAAAAAAAGCTTGTTATTGGTTACCGTAAAAGCGGAAGGATAGCTGCCAGTTGTTCCCGGATAAATATCAACAAACAGGTGTGTGCCGCCAACCGTTCCGTCGGTTACCCACATTTCCTGCCCGTAAGTGGCATTGTAACAATCAAAATAAACTTTGCCCTTGTAGGCAATCAGTTTTTGTGTCTGCATCAGTATTTGGTCGAGCAACAGTACGGTAGTTGCTTCGGTACCCTGCGTTACCCACAGCTTTTGGTAACCCGTATTATCCGCAGCTAAAAAAAACAGTTTACCACCCGCTTCCGTAAGATTATTCGGGAATGAATTGCCGGCCGGGTTAATATTTTTAACCTGTATGAGCTCCTGAGCGTTTAGTTTCGTCAATACCGGCATGATAAGAAGCAGCAAAAGCAGTGTGTGTATTTTCATAACATGGTTTAATAGCCTGAAAATAAACTAACAAGTCTTTAATAAACCCCGCATGAACTATTTTTTAGCAACTGGCATAGATATCTACGTAACTGGCAGGCTGCTAATAAACCAAATGAAATAGGATCTTCCTGTATATCTTCAACAACACTTATTTTTAAAATCTTTTAATCAAATACGATTGTAATGTCAGCAGCAAAAAAAATACTCATCATCACCGGCGATGCTGGTGAAAGCTTTGAAATTCTTTACGCATCACACCGGTTAAGGGAAGTGGGTTTTACTCCCGTAATAGCAGCCCCTTCGGTAAAAAGAATGAACCTGGTAATACATGATTTCGAACCCGGGTGGGATACGTATGTAGAAAGAAAAGGGTATTTGGTTGAGTCTGATATTTCTTTTGATGACGTAAATACTGCTGACTATGAAGCCTTGCTGATGCCCGGTGGCAGGGCGCCGGAATATTTGCGTAACGATGCAAGGGTGATCAGTATCGTAAAGGAATTCTCAAGCAGCAATAAATATATTTTCGCTATCTGTCATGGTGTGCAAATACTGGTAACTGCAGGTTTGGTGAACAACAAAAAGATCGCCTGCTATGAGCATGTAAAATTTGAGGTGGAGAGCTGCGGCGGCGTGTATGTATCACCCGATGAAGCAGTTCAGGATGGTAAAATCGTTACCGGTAAAACCTGGCAGTCGCACCCCGAATTTTATAAACTGGTTTTTAATTGTCTTCAGGCTTAAAGCGCCTCACTCTTTTCATGATCATCTATAAGCACTACACCCAGCAGCAGCTCAATAACCAATACAATAACCGGTTGCATGTTCCTGATTTTGCAACTTATTATGAGCGCTGGGATAAGCGTAATGCAGACACAAGAGAAAAGCATGCATTCATAAAAGACTTGAAATATGGAGATCATCCCAGGGAATCTCTTGACATATTTGCTTCCCGCAGACCAAACGCAAAAGTGCTGGTCTTTATTCATGGCGGTTACTGGCAAATGCTTGATAAGACCACCTTTCATTTTGTTGCTGAAGCTTTCCTGCGGCACAACATTACAACGGTACTGATCAATTACCCGCTTGTTCCCACTGCAACTATGGATGAAATGGTTGCATCCTGCCGCAAAGCAATCCTTTGGCTGCATCAAAATCTGGCTGCTTTTAATGCCGATCCGCAACAGCTGTATGTCGAAGGCCATAGTGCAGGTGCACATCTTGCAGCCATGTTAATGGAACAGGAATGGATAAAAAAGAGTCAAAATCAGATCAAGGGAATTTGTGTCATCAGTGGCTTGTTTGATCTGCGTCCCATACAGCTTTCTTATGTTAATGAAGCTTTGCAAATGAATAAAGAGATGGCCATAAGAAACAGTCCTATTGATTTAGTGCCTACGGAAACCTGCCCTCTATTGGTTGTTGTGGGAAGAGCAGAAACAGCGGAGTTTCAAGATCAGAGCAGGAAGTTTTATGACAATTGGAAAAACAAAACGGCGTCTATAGAATTAATTGAATTACCCGGTCTGAATCACTTCTCCATTCTTGATGCGTTGGTGGATGAAAATGCTTTGCTGCACAAAGCAATAGTTCAATTAATGGGAATGTAGCCGCGGCCAGGCAATTGGCCAGCTATCAATAAAAGAAACATGAAAAAAATACAATATTTGTGCTATTGTCGATAAAAATGGCTGCAATAAAAGGTGGTTCCGGACCTGTAAACTAAAGCAAGGATACAGGCACTAACAATAGCACAAGAACAGTTACAAACAGTAATTGAAGTGACTCAATAGTTGATTCTTTAAAAGAAGAAGATTCGGCCATTGCAATAAAGGATTCATCATAAACAAAAGGTACGCACGACTGGCTTTCAATCCCGGTTATTGCTGCCGGCAACACGAAAATCGGTAGTGATGCTGTGCAGCTTTTCGAAAGACTTGGCAAACCAGATCATGAAGATGCAGCTATGATGAAAGCTTTAGCTACCTGGTGTGCTAATCATGATACGAACGCACATTCAATTGGCATTTATACTGCAAGGGGAACCGATAGTGGAGATGTAGCCAAAATAAAACAAATCCGCGTTACGTCACCTGCCTTTAAAACAACAGCTGGCGTTTATGTTTCTTCCTCGTTAGTTGTTATAAAGCAATCATTCAAACAACTTACGCAAGTTGAAACTTATACTTACGCTGGCAAGCAATATAAAGTATTTGATAGCAATGCCGGAATAGCATTCGAAATTGCATCTTATGAAAACTGTGTTGCCATCATTATTCACGAACCTGGTAAGAATAAATACGGCACCTATTTAAAGTTCAGGCCGGGCAATTGATAAAATGGGACGCTTGTTTTACTAGCCTAACCCTGGCTTAAAGTTTCGCCAACGAAAACTGAAACCCAGCTTTGATATTTCCTGTTCAAACCTATCGAGAAAGGGAATAAATACAGCGGGCGGAGAAAACTTGAAAAACGCTTCAATAATAATTTTCCTGTTCCTGGCTTTGGGGTATTCATTAAAAATTTGACCGCTCTCGATAAACTGCAGGTATGCGTTTATCTTTTCCTGCAGAAGAAGTATATGTTGACCCTTTTCATCCCACTCATGGTGGTCAGAAATGGTAAGAAGCACCTTTCCATTGAGCATTGTGCTGATAAAGTCAATCTTATATAATTGATCAATGCTCATTTACTTTGGCAATAGCCCTTCATTTTATTTTTGAAGCAATGCACAAAGGCATATCCTGGAAGGCAAAAGTGCCTGCAATAATTTAACTGCGCTATGGTTTAAAGTCAAGTAACGGAGAAGTGCAGGAAAAGAGTCCTGCACCGGGCACCTTACCGGCTGTGTGTTAGATAGCAGCTGGTTACAACAGATCTTAATCACATTACCCGTGGTACCACATCAAACAGAATAGTGACGGCAGTGTGCGGATACCGCAATGGACTTCAGTTCCGTAGTCTGTTCCACAGCTGAATATTCAAACTTTACTTGAAAATTATTGCAGCCATATTTTTTTGGACTCAACTTTAGTACCAGTTACAACTTTTACATGATATTGACCACCTGGTAATGAAGCCGAAACAGGAATAACAATGGT
>JBKJNG010000079.1:0-4564 GCA_046596065.1 Phnomibacter sp.
TGCAGGTATGCTTTGCCGGTTTCATAATTTGCAGCGGTAAACTCTTCGTAAGCAGCGGTAGGTATATGCTGCCGAAGCATAAATTCTTTTGCGAAGGCCTTACTGCCCTCCAGTTGCGCCGCATATTTTGCCGGGCCTATCACCCCAACCCATCCAGCCGCAAATGGAGCACTTGCATGGGCATCATTCAAATAATCCACTAGGCCATTTACCAATGGATCTTCCGGCCCAATAACCACCATTTCAATATTATTGGCTCTTACAAAATTTTCAATGGCTGCAAAATTATAGAGCGATAGATGCACATTACTACCAAACTGGCCGGTTCCACCATTGCCCGGGGCTATGTATAGTTGATGGCAAAGCCGGCTCTGTTTTATTTTCCAGGCAAGTGCATGTTCGCGGCCACCACTGCCCAGTATAAGAATCGTCATGCTACGTATTTTAATGCCTGCATGGTTTAAAAATGCCACCAAACTGCAAAGCGCTGCAAATTTGTGCGAAAACCATCCATCGTGTTTAAAAAGTTTTACTTTCCCGCATTCTTATTCACCTCGCCAATACAATAAACTAAAATTGAATGTCACAAACAATTAACGCGACTGGCGCTGCTCAGCCAAAAGGCCACCCCACAGGATTGGCTGTATTATTTGCTACCGAAATGTGGGAACGCTTTAATTATTACGGCATGCGGGCCGTGCTCATTTTGTTTATGACAAAGGCTTTGCTATTTGATAAAGCTTTTGCCTCGAATTTATACGGCAGTTATACCGGGCTTGTTTACCTGACACCACTAATCGGCGGTTTTATTGCCGACAGGTTTTGGGGTAACCAGCGGTCCATTATTACCGGCGGTATCCTGATGGCGATCGGTGAATTCACTATGTTCGGTTGCGCTTCCATTTATTCAACAAATGCATCCCTTTCAGCCATTCTTTTCTTTTGCGGGCTCGGATTTATCATAACCGGCAATGGGTTTTTCAAGCCAAACATCTCCAGCATGGTTGGCCAGCTATACCCGGCAGGTGACCATAGAAAAGATGCTGCCTACACCATTTTTTATATGGGTATAAACGTGGGCGGCGCTTTAGGCCCGTTTGTTTGCGCATTGGTGGGTGATACGGGCAACCCGCTTGATTTTAAATGGGCTTTTCTGGCAGCAGGTGTGGGTATGGTGATAAGCGTGATTGTGCAATTGCTCTTTCATAAAAAATATGTAAAAGGACCCGATGGCCAAATACTGGGCATGACGCCAAAAGACACTTTAAAAATGGCCATCAACCCTTTCTTCATGACAATTGGGCTGCTGCTATTATCAGGCCTTATGATTGGTATTCTGTATGCCGATGCAACCATCTTTCCCTTTCTGTCTTATATTTTAATAGCGGCGGTTTTGTTTATAGCTTTTATCATTTTTTCAGATAAAGCGCTGACTAAAATTGAAAAAGACAGGCTTATTGTAATTTTTATCGCTTCATTTTTCGTGGTTTTCTTTTGGAGTGCTTTTGAGCAGGCAGGCGCATCTTTAAACTTTTTTGCCGATGAAAATACACAACGCGACCTCGGTTTCTGGACCATTCCCGCCAGCCTTTTTCAAAGCTTAAATTCTATTTTCGTAGTAAGTTTTGCCCCTATTTTCGCCTTTATTTGGGTTAAGCTTGGAAAGAATGAACCTTCCGCCCTGACCAAAATGGCTATTGGCTTACTGTTACTTTCTATCGGTTTTTTTGTGATAGCTTTTGGTGTAAAAGATGTAGCACCTGGTATTAAAGTGAGTTTTATGTGGCTAACAGGCATGTACGCCCTGCATACATGGGGGGAACTTTGTCTCTCGCCAATTGGCCTTTCACTGGTAAATAAACTGGCGCCTTTTAAACTGGCCAGCCTGATGATGGCCGTTTGGTTTTTGGCAAATGCAGCGGCCAATAGCCTTGCCGGAAAACTAAGCGCCCTTTACCCTGTACCAGGAAAAAACACCCATTTATTTAGTTATCAAATTACCAACCTGTACGACTTTTTTATGTTATTTGTGGTGATGGCTGGTGTCGCTTCAGTAATACTGTTCATACTTTCAAAACGCCTGCAAAAATTGATGCATGGTGCTGCTTAAAATTTAAAATGACACGGCTGGATTCCAGCATGCTACTAACTTCTACATACAAAGGCCTGCTTACTTTTTCCAGTGTAAGTAGGCCTTTGCCGTTAATGGGAAAATCAGAAATACCAGGAAAGCCCACCATTGATGCGATAAAATAAACAGTGTAATGGCAATTATAAATAAGTACAAAGGGTAAAGAAATATATGGGTCGCCAGCAGGATACTATCATAATGAACGTTAGCCCTGGATACCTTCGTCGCAAAAGCCTGTAATGGCAAATAAAGCGGGGCATGTAATACGGCACCCAGCATGGCAGGTACCAGCAATAGTAATCTTTCAATGCCATTTGGCTGTACCGGTTTAAAAGGAACTGACGTTGAAAGTTGCAGCAGTTGCTCTGTTGTAACGGCATTTATTTCATTGATGCAGGAAGAATGATTGATATCGGTCACAACTTCGCTGCCAAACCGTTTCCCAATCCTTATGTCAATTGTTTTACCATAGCGGTCGAATGAAGAATACTCTAACCAAACGGGAAGCACTTGCGCCGTAATCCCTTCGTGCCAACAAGATTGTAAAATGCGGGGAGCGCCTTTTTTTAACGGTAACAGTAATTCGCTTTGATGTTCGCAGAGGCCTTCCACAAAAATTAGTAGTATTTCTTTGTTTCTCAATATGCTAACGCTTTTCTCAAAGGTTTCATCGTTCAATGCAAGCTTGTCTTTACCATCGCGAAGCCTAAACACCGGGATCATTTTAATACTCGTTAAAAACCTTCTTACCCAAGCTTTTTTAAACACATCACCGCGGGTCATATAATAAACAGGTTGCCTCATAAAACAGCCCATCAGCATGGCATCTAAAAAAGAATTGGGATGATTGCAGGCCAGCAAAAGCGGCCCCTCGAATTCAAGTGCTTCTTTATTTATAATACGGATGCGTTTTGCAAAAAAAGGAAGAGACATCCTTACCCATTGTCTCAGGAAGACGTAAATCATAGCGGTGAAAGTAAAAGCGCTCGGTATAACCACAAAATTTAAGCCCCGGTTTTCCGGGGCTTATTGGCAGGCAATCATCTTCCGGGCAATCACCCCGGTCTTGTAAAATCAATAATCAAACATAAAGAATTTAAATAACCGGAGCAGCAGATAATATTTCAACATTTACACATGAACTATAATTATTGAAATTCTCAGCAAACTCGCTCGCTAAAGTTTTTGCCTTTCTATCATATGCCTCCTTATCAGACCAGGTATTTTTAGGATTTAATATCTCTGAAGGTACACCCGGACAACTATCCGGCATTGCGAAACCAAATACAGGATCGATCCCAAACCCGACTTTTTCAAGTTCCCCATTAAGAGCGGCGGCTATCAAAGCCCGGGTATAAGATAATTTCATACGGCTTCCTGTTCCATATGCACCGCCACTCCAACCGGTATTAACCAGCCAAACATTTACATCGTGTTTTTTAATCTTGTCACCCAGCATTTGTGCGTAACGGCCCGGGTGCAAAGGCATAAAAGGCGCACCAAAGCAAGCACTAAAGGTCGATTTTGGTTCTGTAATTCCTGTTTCAGTACCAGCAACCTTTGCAGTATATCCACTAATAAACTGGTACATAGCCTGGCCAGGTGTAAGCTTACTTATAGGTGGCAACACCCCATTAGCATCGCAGGTTAAAAAGAAAATATTTTTTGGATGCGGACCATTGGATGGCTCAACTGAATTTGAAATAAAATCCAGGGGATAACTTACACGTGTGTTCTCGGTTATGGCTTTGGAAGCAAAGTCAATTGTTGAAGTACCATCAAAAAATTGAACATTTTCTACCAAAGCTCCCGGCCTTATGGCATTAAAAATTTCCGGTTCTTTTTCTTTTGACAGATCGATACACTTAGCGTAACAACCTCCTTCAAAATTAAAAACACCATTTTCGTTCCAGCCGTGTTCATCATCACCAATCAGTTGGCGCTGCGGATTAGCACTAAGAGTCGTTTTGCCGGTTCCGCTTAAACCAAAAAAGATGGCGGTATCGCCTTTTGCGCCAATATTGGCCGAACAATGCATGCTTAATACTTCATTCAACTGCGGCAACAGGTAATTCAATACGGTAAAAATGCCTTTTTTCATTTCGCCGGTATACCCCGTTCCACCAATTAAAATCGTTTTATGGGTAAATGATATGATGGCAAAATGCGGATTTCGCGTTCCATCTTCTTTTGGGTTAGCTAGAAAAGATGGCGCCTGGAGTACATACCACCCCGGACTAAACGTATCCAGTTCGGCTGTTTCGGGCCTGATGAACATGTTATTGGCAAACAAATTGCTCCACGGATCTTCATTTACCACCCTTATTTTTAGCCGGTACAACGGGTCGGCACAAGCGTAACAATCCCGAACCCATATTTCGTTTTTTGAAGAAAAGTACGTAGTTAGTTTTTGGTGCAGTTGAATGAAAAAAG
>JBKJNG010000313.1:0-2538 GCA_046596065.1 Phnomibacter sp.
ATGAAAGATTGCTGTAGCTGATGCAGTAATTATAATAACAAAAGCAGACAATACAAATGGAACTGCGGTGAGGCCGATGTTATAAGGAAACACCGTTAACCATTTATGCATAAAATACCAGGCTACAGGAAACGCAATGACAGCAGCAATTAGTGCCAATAATAAATAGTTTTTTGTAATCATACTAATCACTTCGGTTATGCTTGCGCCAAGCACTCTTCGTATACTGATTTCTTTTTGTTTTTGTTGTGTGGTAAAAGCAGTAAGACCCAGCAAACCAAGACAAGTAATGAGAATGGTTAATATAGAAAATGCGGCAAAAATTTTTCCACGCTTTTGATCGGCAGCATATTGCGAATTAAAATCTTCATCCAAAAATTTATACTCAAACGGAAGTTGCGGAAAATATTTTTTCCAGGTACTTTCTGCTTTTGCGATGGATGCATTTATATTGGCCGGGTTCATTTTCAATTGCATAGCGTTGCCGTTGGGGCCATAAAATAAAAGCAGGGGCGAAATAGGATTATACAATGATTTTTGATTGAAATCTTTTATTACACCAACCACTTCCAGGTAGTTATTTGATGTGTCTCCCGAGAATTTTACGCGTTGTCCTATGGCATTATCCCATCCAAAATGTTTTACCATTGCCTCATTCACCACAATACTATGCAGCGTATCCGCAAGGTTTGAAAAATTGCGCCCTTTCACCACTGGAATGCCGAGTGCTACCAGGAAGTTTTCATCGATTGCATAGCACTCAATCGCTTTATCAGTATGCCCGTTTTTTGTTGTTACTGTAAATAGATTCAGGTTAATATTTGTACCACCGGGGTAGCAATTACCGGTGCCAACGGCTTTTACACCCGGAAGGCTCCTGAAGTCATTAGCCATGGCAAATATTTTGGTTCGTTCATCTTCACCGGTATTTATTGTTACTGTCATTACCTGTTCTTTATTAAAACCAAGATCTTTTTTTTGCAGGTAAGAAAGCTGGGAATACACTACCCATGTGCAAATAAGCATAATCATGGAAATTGAGAATTGCAACACTACCAGTGTGCGGCGCAGGTTTACATTGCCCGAAGCTTTTGAAAGGCTACCTTTTAAAATACTTACAGGGTTAAAACCCGAGAGGTAAAAAGCAGGATAACTACCGCCTACCAGCCCCGTAAATAATGTGATAATTACTAGCAGAATAATATTGAAAGGTTGAAACAATGTTTGCAATCCAAAATCTTTTCCAGATAAAGAATTGAAAACTGGCAGCAGTAAAATGACTAATCCAACACTTAGCAATACTGCAACCAAAGCAGTAACTAATGATTCGTTTAAAAACTGTAAAACCAATTGTTTTTTTGTTGACCCCGTTACTTTACGAATCCCAATTTCTTTTGCTCTTCTTGCTGACCTTGCAGTAGTAAGATTCATATAGTTAATACAGGCGATGAGCAGCATAAAAAAAGCAACTGCGGAAAAAATCCAGATATATGACATGTTGCCGAGTTCCTCAGGTTCCCGCTCCAGGTTGGAATGTAAATGGATAGCAGTGATTGGCTGTACGACATAATGCATTTTAATATTGAATTGTGCAAAAATTGGCGCCATGTACTTTTCGTACATCGGTATTAATTTTTTTTCAAAAGCGGGTGCACTTGTGCCAAGCTTTAGCAGCACATAGGTATAATTGTTGAAGTTACCCCAGTTATCCTGCCCAATATTTTGATTACCTTTGAATAAAGAAGAAAAGGATATCAGCATATCGAAAAGCAGGTGCGAGTTTTTTGGCATATCTTGTATTACACCCGTTACTTTATACAGGTCATATACTGTTTTTAATGTTCTACCAACAACAGAAGTGTTTTTACCAAAATATTTTTCTGCCAGTGTTTTTGAAATCACAATGCTGTTCGGTTCATTTAATGCTGTGGCAGCGTTTCCTTCAATAAACTTGTAAGAAAATATTTTGAAGATTGTACTGTCGGTGTAATAGGCTTTTGTTTCATAAAAGCCAGTGTTGCCATTCTTAAACAATGTTCTCTCTTTGCCAAACATTCGAACCGCTTCTTCAACTTCCGGGTAATCTTTTTTTAATGTAAAGGCCAGGGGAAGTTGTGTGATAGTGAAATTCGTTTGTTTGTCTGGCTCCTGCACATAGGTAACTATACGGAATATGCGATCAGCTTTTTCGTGGTAGCGATCGTAATTCAGTTCATCTTTTATATAAAAAATGAGAAACAGGCTGAAAGTTATACCAATGGTAAGTCCCAATACATTCAAAAGACTGTACCATTTATCTTTTTTAAAATTGCGAATTGCAATCAGCAATAGACTTTTTATCATGGTAATATTATTTTAAAAAATGAAGTCTTTAATTCTTCAAAGAACGAATTAATTCGTATATTAAAAAAGCCATTCAAACCTGCATTAGACCATTCAGCATTTGGCTAATTTTCGGTTAATTAGAATTGAATGATACAATCCGTTATAATGCTTACTTTCTTCTCAAACTTTTCACCGGATTTATTACAATAGCTT
>JBKJNG010000340.1:0-3706 GCA_046596065.1 Phnomibacter sp.
CACAAAAAACCCCGCCAATAAATTGACAGGGTTCACAACTAAAAAACAGAGAAATATTAAAATGTCAAACGTCAAAAGGTAAACGCAAAGAATTCCGTTAGAATTTTTTCACGCTTACCCTTTCACTTTTCACCTGAAAATATCAATCCGGCTTCTCGCCATGTAAAAAATTATTCAACGTGCTGATGGATGCCTGGTTATTGTCATCGCTTTTTACCTGCGCACGGCTGTAAAAATCTTCCACGTTTGCAATGCTGTTATGCAGTTCCATATTGCGTCGCATGTAAGCCGGTACATTTTCAAACTCGCTGCTGTTATCAATATGCAATGGATTGAAAGAAAGATTGCGTAAACGGTTGATTCTTTCCTGTGCTCTTTTTTTCTGCTCTTCTTCCTCGCTTAAATCAGCACCACTACCGGCCGATTTTTCGTTGAATAAAGAGGCCTGCACTTTAGGTTGCGCAACCGGTTCTTCGTAAGTAAGGGTAATGCCCATTACTTCTTCTTCTTCGGGTGGCAATTGCTCTTTTAAAACAGGTTTCAATGCTTCTTCAGTAAGCGAAATAGCGTTTATTTCATCTGCTTCTTTCTTAGGCATGATAACGCTAATGGGCGTTTCTCGTTTTTCGTCTTCCCGTATTGCAGCAGGCTTAATGTTGCTGGTGCTGTAAACCTGGCTGGGCTTGCTTAAACCCAGGCCAAACATGGGATGATCGCCGTCCATTTTAACCGGCTCGCTTGTTCTCTCTTCAAAGGGCTCGACTTTTTGCGGTTCATCGGCGTATACTGGTGCAGCAGGCTGTGCAGGCGCTTCGGGCACATCAATGCTCAACTCGAAGATAACAGGCTCCTCAGCGTCCTCGTCTGCGGCAGCAAGGCTACTTGTAACGGGATCGTACAGAACGGGCGCTACGGAAACAGTTTGCGTAAACATTATTGGTGCAACAATCTCCTCCGGAATTTCCTGGTCGATGGTTGGCATTAAGGGCGCCACTACCTCTTCCTTTTCATTCTTTGGCTGCGCATACATTTTCTGTTCTTCACCAGCCACGCCCAATGTCATTATGATTGGCGCTTCAACTTTTACAGCAGGCTTTTTAACCTCTGGTTTTGTAAACGGATCTTTATGACGGAACCCGGTTGCAATAATGGTGATGCCTAATTTATCGCCAAGAGAATCATCGTAACCCATACCAAGAATAACATCGGTATTATCGCCGGTTTGGGTACGCACATAATTCTGAATCATTTCTACTTCATCCATGGTGAATTCAAATTCATTTTCGGAAGAAGTAATATTCAGTAGAATCCATTTGGCGCCCGAGATATCATTATCGTTCAATAATGGCGAATTGATAGCTGCTTCGATGGCTTTGATAGCCCGGTCTTCACCAGCCATTTGCGAGCTGCCCAATATGGCAACACCACCATCACGCATAACGGTGCATACGTCGGCAAAATCAACGTTGATCTGGCCGGTAGTATTGATTACATCGGTAATACAACGTGCAGCAATGCTAAGTACGTCATCAGCCTTGCTGAAGGCTTCCTTCATTTTAAGGTTACCATATTGCTGGCGTAATTTATCGTTGCTGATCACCAGCAAAGTATCAACATGTTCTTTTAATTCGTTAATACCAAGCTGTGCCTGCGCCATGCGTTTTGGCCCTTCGAATGCAAATGGTGTGGTAACAATACCAACGGTAAGTATGCCAAGATCTTTACAAATTTTTGCAACGATTGGTGCACCACCCGTACCGGTGCCACCACCCATGCCGGCAGTAATAAATGCCATGCGGGTATTTACTTCCATCATGCGGCGAATCTCTTCCAGGCTTTCTTCGCAAGCCTGCCTGCCAATAGATGGATTTGCACCTGCACCAAGGCCCTGCGTAAGGTGCGGCCCAAGCTGAATTTTATTAGGTACATCGCTTTGTGATAAAGCCTGTGCGTCGGTGTTACACACAATGAAATCAACATTCTGAATGTTTTGCAGGTACATGTGGTTAACTGCATTTCCACCTCCACCACCAAAGCCAAGAACCTTAATGATGTTTGATTTTTGCGGGGGCATATCAAAGTGAATCATAATTTTTAAATTTTTTGTTTGCTTTCACAAACTGAGTTAATAAGTAAATTTTTATAAGTAAGTATTTAATGTTTCTATTTCAGTTCCTGGTCCTCTTCTTCTTTGAAAATTTCATAGATCGAATCTTTCATCTTATCCCAAATCGACTTGTTCCGTTTTCGGATCTCCGCAACAGGCACCTGCTGAATAGCTATTTCTTTCTGAATTTCATCGGCAGTAAGCGGCCTTGTAAAATCCTTTGGAACAGATACTTCTGAATTGCTTGTTACGAAATCTTTACGTTGTCTTTCGAAGTCGCTGTATCCTTTTAATATTAAACCAATACAGGTCGAATACATGGGCTTGGTAAGTTCTTCAATATAACCACTGGCAAGATGTTCGTTAGGATAACCGATACGTGCATTTAAACCAGTTTGGTATTCGGTAAGCTGGATAAGATGTTTTAACTGCGATCCGCCACCGGTAAGAATAATGCCCCCGTTTAATGTGCGGCTATCCATACCCACCTGTTTAAGATGATAGGTAACAAAATCGAGTATTTCACTCATGCGTGCCTGCACAATTTGTGCGAGTGTTTTTACACTAACCTGTTTAGGAGGCATGCCTCTTATACCCGGTATGGTAATAATCGCATTTGATTTTGCTTCTTGTGCGAGTGCGCTACCAAACTGCACTTTCATTGCTTCGGCCTGGCTCTTTAAAACACTCAAACCTGTTTTAATATCAGCAGTAATGTTTTCACCACCAAATGGTATAACAGCTGTATGCTTTAAAATACCTTCATGAAACACGGCAAGATCGCTTGTGCCACCACCAATATCGAGTATGGCAACACCTGCTTCAAGGTCGTGCTCGCACATTACAGAATCGGCAGATGCAAGCGGCTGTAAAACGATATCTTTTATGGAAAGATTACTTTTGTTTACAGCTCTTGTAATGTTGCGGATGGCGTATTTATCACCGGTAATAATGTGAAAATTCGCACCCACTTTTACGCCGCTGTACCCAATAGGATTGGTAATGTTCTGAAAATTATCAACCGTAAATTCCTGCGGTATTACATCAATAATCTGGTCGCCTGCAGGTATATATGTTTTGCGCTGGTCAGATATCAGCTGATCTACTTCACGCTGTGTTATTTCGTCATCTAAATTTTGCCTTACAATATCGCCCCTTGTTTGAAGGCTTTTGATATGATGCCCCGCAATACCAACATACACTTCACTGATCTGAAGGTTAGGATTGCTTTGGCGGCAACTGTTCATTGCCTCGTTAATGGCTTTCACCGCATTCTCAATATTCAATACCTGGCCATGTTGCACAGCGTTGTTGGAGCTGGCTTTACCAAAGCCAAGTATCTCCAGCTTGCCATACTCATTTTTACGGCCGGCAATGGCAGCAATCTTTGTAGTGCCAATGTCTAGGCCTACAATGATTGGATTTGTGTTCTGGTTCATGTAAAACGTGTTTATTAGTTGTGATTCAATGGGGGCATTACAGCTTTAGGTGCAGTCGCATTTTTAATTTTCTCATTGGCAGGATTGCCTTTGTTTTTTATATCCGGCGGCTGATCGGAAACAGGATTTTTTGGCGCCTGTATTATATCTTCTATCGTTG
>JBKJNG010000394.1:0-5493 GCA_046596065.1 Phnomibacter sp.
ATTTTTTCAGGCAATCCAAAAATTGTTTGCACTATAATTAACGATGATCCCCTTCAAACACATGCCCATGTATCATTGGCATTTGTTTGAAGGGGATCATCGTTAATTATAGTGCAAACAATTTTTGGATTGCCTGAAAAATTTACAGGGAAAATGATCGTAACCGTTTTGAGTACCGTGCCGGAACTACCAACCGCTATTGAGCCGCTCTGTATTTTACTAAATACTGTTCCATTGCTTACCTGCAGCGAATTTGTTTGGGTGTTACCAGCCACCTGCAACTTATTGGTACCGGGATTATTTACACCGATACCTGTGTTGCCATTCTTTAAGATCATAAAAGCGTTGCTTGTTTCAGCAAGGGTGCCATTGCCTACAATAAACAGGGGATCAGTGGGAACTGCATTGCTGGTATTGGATCCTGACATTGGATCGTTAAATAAACCACTCGTGGATGCATAAGCCTGTGCCGTGGTAAGCAATCCGATGGCCGTTGCATACTGCCCGGTAGCTTTGCTGCCATAGCCCGTTGCTGTTGAATTCAACCCCGAAGCAAGGGTGAAATACCCCGTAGCAAGGCTATAATCGCCTCCTGCGTTTGCGAGGCGACCCATGGCAACTGCGCTTATCCCTGCTGCCCTCGTATTATACCCTGCTGCGAAGGAATACTTACCAACATTTGCTGCATCCCAGTAGTTGGTACCATCGTCGGCGGGACCATTAAAACTGAGCGCGCCCACCCTAAAGGCGGCCTTATCAGCGTACCACATCATTCTTCGGCCAATGCCCGAAACAGGCGCTGCAGCCGCAACTACAGGGAGAAATTGGTCTGCCGTAAAAACAACACTGCTGTCGGCCACATGCAGCCTTGCTTTTGGACTAATTGTTCCAATGCCTACATTTTGGCCAAACAAACTGCTGCAATAAGTGGTTACTAATATTAAAACAAAGGCATTTTTCATATTGGTAATTTCTTTAAATGTACTGCACGGTTTGCATCCGGCCACATCTGTTGCGTAATGCCTGAACAACGCCCGCCAGCTGCGGCGGATAAGGTGGCATCAGGACTGGTATAATCGATGCTGCGTGTCTTTTCCTTTATTCATCAACTATTACAAGGTCAAAACCATAAAAGGTGTTCTTGCTTGTCTGCTTTGTAGTCTGTCGTGTGCGGGTAGGGCAGGCTCTTTGAGAAGGTAAACTTTGACAAGATGGGTTTATTAGCCTTGCAAATCTGCATGACCAGAAGCATCGTCTAAATGCTGCTGAATAAGTCGCGATTATCTTTTAATGAAATCAGTTAAATATCTTTTTAAGTCTATAAATCTGATTTGTATCTTACTCCTGAAACTGTATCAGGTATATGTACTACCTCAATTTTGCTGAGGTCCTGGTGTCAGTATAATAATAATTCGCATGCAATGTTGTAGTCAAACTTTATCTTAATTGATTGCTCTAAAGAATTGCGAAGGGTCTTACAAACAAAGTTGTCATTGAATAAAGGATATACCATAAAGAAAAAACCGCCGGTTGGCAGTTTCTCCTTTAAATTTTTTTATTGCTCTTTGTTGCGCTCTTAGTTTACAACTCAAAGATTCCATATCCTATTGCGCTTCCAGCCAGTTATCACCTTCTCCTGCTTCGGCTTCAATGGGTACACCGTTAGGAAGTACCATGGCAGTGCGCATGCATTCAAGCACGAGTGGTTTTAATTCATTCAATTCTTCCCTCACTACATCGAATACAAGTTCATCGTGTACCTGTAAGATCATTTTGCTACGGAATTGATGCTGCTTCATGGCCGCATGTACTTTAATCATGGCCAACTTGATCATATCGGCCGCCGTGCCCTGTATGGGGCTGTTAATGGCGTTTCTTTCAGCAAAGCCACGTACAGTGAAGTTGGAGGAATTAATATCACGCAACCAGCGTTTACGGCCCATCAATGTTTTTACATACCCATTTTCCCTGGCGTAATTCATGGTGTCGTCCATGTATTTCTGTATGCCCGAAAATTCTTTTTTATAAGCATCAATAATGCCTTTTGCTTCCGTTCTGCTGATGCCTAAATTATCTGCTAATCCAAATGCACCCTGGCCGTAAATAATGCCGAAGTTTACACTCTTTGCTTTGTAGCGCATCACTTTTGTAACATCGGATTCTTCAACACCAAATACTTTGGCGGCTGTGGCAGTATGAATGTCTTTGCCTGAGCGAAAAGCTTCGCACATATTTGGATCACCACTAATGCCTGCCACTATGCGCAACTCAATTTGTGAGTAATCTGCACTTAACAAAATATGATCGCTATCTCTTGGAATAAATGCTTTGCGGATTTCTTTACCACGATCGGTACGCACAGGAATATTCTGCAGGTTAGGGTTGTTGCTGCTTAATCTTCCGGTAACGGCAACCGCCTGTGCATAGTTGGTATGTACCCTTCCTGTTTTTGGATTTATAAGCAATGGCAATGCATCTACGTAAGTCGATTTCAGTTTTGTTAATTCCCTGAATGCAAGGATGCTGTCAACAATTTCATGACCTCTAACGGCGAGCTTGCTTAATACGTCTTCGCCAGTTTGATACTGGCCTGTTTTAGTTTTTTTAGCAGAAGGATCAAGTTTTAATTTATCAAACAATACTTCGCCCAATTGCTTGGGAGACGCAAGGTTAAAGCGTACGCCTGCAAAGTCATACACTTTTGCTTCTGCAATGCGTGCTTCGCGTTCCAGTTCTATGCTGTAATCATTTAAAAAACCTTCATCAATACGAATGCCTTCGAACTCCATATCCCGCAACACTTTTACCAGCGGGTTTTCCACTTCGTTCAATACTTTAGTTACATCGCGTTCAATAACCAGCGGGAAAAATTTCTGCTTTAACTGAAGCGTTATATCCGCATCTTCCACAGCATATTCTTTTGCTTTTTCAATGTCAACGTCCCGCATGGTGCCCTGCGTTTTGCCTTTTTTGCCAATTAATTCTGTAATCGAAACTGGCAGGTAGCCTAGGAATTGCGCACTTAATAAATCCATATTTCTGCGGCCATCCGGTTCAATAACGTAATGCGCCAACATAGTATCGTAAGTGTTGCCTGCCAGCTCCATGCCGTACCATTTCAGTATCAGCAGGTCGTACTTAATATTTTGGCCCACCCATGTTTTTGATGTATCGCCGAAGAGCGCTTCAAATTTATTGAGAATGGCCAGGGTTGCTTCGCGGTCACCCGGACAGGGGATGTAATAACCTTTGCCGGGGGTAATGCTAAAACTTAGTCCTACCAGTTCGGCACAGTTGGCATCAATATGTGTAGTTTCTGTATCAAAACTTATTTCAGATATTGGTTGTAGTATGCTTACCAGGTCATCAATTTTTTCAACAGAATCCACCAGGTGGTATTCATGCGGCGTATTGCCGATATTTCTGTCAGCATTAACCGTGAGCGGTATTTCTGTTTCTTCCACTACCGGGGCCTGAACTGGTGCTGGACTTTCCGGAACATTGCCAAACAGGTCCGCCTGAACAACATTAGAGGCAGATCTTTCTGTGTTTCTGCCGGGAAGCACCAAAGTTTCTCCCAATATCCTTTGCGCAACCGTTTTAAACTCCAATTCGGTAAACACTTCTTTCAGTGCTTCTTTATTCCATTCTTTCAACCTGAAATTTTCTTCATGAAATTCAACCGGCACGTTAGTAATAATAGTCGCCAGTTGCTTGCTCATAATTGCCAGGTCTTTGCCGTTACGAACCTTCTCGCCAAGGGCCCCTTTTATCTTACCTGCATTGGCAAGAATATTTTCCATGTTGCCATACTCCTTCAACAGTTTGGCAGCTGTTTTTTCGCCAACTCCCGGTATGCCGGGTATATTATCCACCGCATCGCCCATTAAGCCAAGAATGTCAATGACCTGTTCAACGCGTTCAATATCCCATTTTTTACAAACTTCATTTACGCCCATGATTTCTACATCACCGCCCTGGTAACCAGGCTTGTAGATGTACACACATTCGTTCACCAGCTGTCCATAATCTTTATCGGGCGTAACCATAAATACTTCGTAACCCGCCCTGCACGCCTGGCCGGCCAGGGTGCCAATTACATCATCGGCCTCGTAGCCATCCAGTTCCATTACGGGGATGTTGAAACCTTCGATAATGCGTTTAATATCGGGAAGGGCCGCAAGCAGATCCTCTGGTGCTTCCTGGCGGTTGGCTTTATAATCGGCAAATCCAATATGGCGTTCGGTGGGCGCATGGGTGTCGAAACACACCGCCATGTGCGTAGGTTTCTGGTTGTTGATCAGTTCAACCAGTGTATTGGTAAACCCGAATTGGGCATTGGTATTTCGCCCGGTTGAGGTTATGCGTGGGTTGCGAATCAAAGCGTAGTAGGCCCGGTATATAAGTGCCAGCGCATCCAGCAGAAATAATTTTTTCTCCATGGCGGCAAGTTATACTTCAAACCGCAAAAAATAATAAGGAAGGTTTTATGTACTTCAGAACTTGTAGGTGGTGCCATTTTTGCTATGGCCTCAAGCGATTTGAAGTTTTAGTAAGTAGCTGAAAACTGCTTCATAGAACAGGATATTTTTTAGGATTACCAACAGCCCCGTCACATGCAATTTCATGCCTGGTGTTATTATAAAGTAGTTTTTCTTACGATTATTGTGTACTAAACCCGAAACAAGGATATTATTTAATCATTTGTAAACAAAGATGACAGCGCCCGATGCGTATCATCATTTTCCTATATTTTAGTTCCTTAAATTATTACAATGACTACGCTTTCTTGTAACATCAAATGCATCCCACTGTTGGCACTTGTCTTTCTTCCATTTACTATGAAAGCCCAAACTGATACCGACGCAAGTAAAAACTGGGTGGAAAAATCAAATGCTTATACAAAAATCCTGATCGACATCGACAAAAAATATTCGCCTGAGTTTGGATCTTCACAGGGGCTGGCATATTATGACACTTTGATATCCGTTCCAACGCTTGCCAACGATCTTGCACAACGAAAAGAAACTGAAAATGCTGTAAAGCAGTTCAAAGCCACCAAACAAAAGGAAACCAATCCTGCTATAAAACAGGACCTCGATATTTTGATAAACCAGGCAGAGCTCGGTTTTAGAAGTGAAGACTTTACTTTAAATAAAAAAGTGTCTTTTCTAAATGCTGCCGGTGATGTTTTTAGTGGATTGCAAATATTGCTTGACGATCAAACACCCGCCGAAAGACGCAGTGCCGCGGTTGTACGGCTGCAAAAATACGCAGGCCTTCAAACTGGATACGAGCCAATGGCAGCGATCTATAAAGATCGAACTATAAAACAGATGGCAAAGCCAGGAATGATCTACGGGTCAAAACAGGCCATGGAAGTGGCACTCTCCCGTAATGCAAGTATGGTTAGCGGCATCGCCGAATTGTTCAAAAAATATAATATTAGCGGGTGGGAGCAGGCTTATGAAACCATAAAAAAACAACTGGAAG
>JBKJNG010000428.1:0-6188 GCA_046596065.1 Phnomibacter sp.
TATTATGGCGTAAATAGTAGTAATACATGGGAGGAAGCGATGGAGTTAATCAATCAAAGTAAATCGGTTTCTAATAAAGCATATAAAACCCAAAAAGATCCTCTGTCGGTTGACTACCAGCTAGCACTTAAATTTTTCCTCAAAACGGGAATATGCAATACAGACAACATAGTTTGGCAGGAAAGGTTTATCCGGCATCTTATGGCTAGTAAAAAAACCAGCTACGATCAGTATGGCAGCGATATAAAATCCCTTTTCAAATTCGGAGATTCGAAAATAGAAATATGGGCGTTGTAAATTTTTGATAGCAACGCACAACGTAGATTATTCCCGGCCCAGCTTTTTTCCGGGGCGTTTCTTTTTTAAAAACTCTAATGGCAAATGTTCGTATCCGGGGTTTAAAAATTGTTGACTATTTCACAGAGTAGTTTCAAATTCCCGTCCTGGTTTCTACCAGGATGGTTTTTTGTTACGGGATAATGATTACCCGATAATCCCAAAGGAGCAATTGCTGATTTTGAAAATTGAAAGAGCAGTCTTTGTTATTGCAGGTATAAAAAACAGCAGTAGTTATTCATAACCTATTTTAAATTATCAATTAACTAATCTTTCTTTTTCTCTAACGTGAAACCGATAGTTGTGCCTACATCGGGCTTGCTGCGCACATGTATTGCCTGGCCATGCGCTTCAATTATGTGTTTGCAAATAGCAAGGCCTAAACCACTGCCACCAACCTTTCGGCTGCGTGCCAGGTCGGTGCGGTAAAAGCGTTCGAATATGCGGGGCAAATGATCTTCAGATATGCCGATGCCATTGTCGCTTATTTCAACCAAAACCCGTTTGCCATCGGTGTTATAAATACTGGCAACAACGTAACCGCCTTCCTCACCATATTTTATGGCATTATCAATAAGATTTATTAATACCTGCCTTATTTTCTCTTTATCGGCAAACACGGTTAATGGTTGCCCGGTGCCTTTTTTTATGGTGCATTTAATGTGTTTGTTTTCTGCTTTTAGATGCAGAGCTTCGTACGTTTCTTTTATAAGATCCTGTATTATAAAGTTCTCTTTGTATAGCGGTTGTTCGCCACTTTCCAACTTCGATATTTCATCAAGATCATGAATCAGGTTTACAAGCCGCTCCGCATTGCGCCCTGTTTTTTTTAAAAAACGCTCTAGTATTGCTGGTGAATCTGCAGCGCCATCCAATAGTGTATCTACATAGCCTTGTATTGCAAAAATGGGTGTTTTTAATTCGTGCGCAAGGTTTTGTAAAAATTCTTTACGGTATGCCTCATTGGCTTTTAATATTTCAATTTCGCCTTCGCGTTGCTCAGCCCATTTCTCAACATCTTCGCGTACATCATCAATGCTTTTTTGTGGAAGAATATACCGGTAATAAGTCTCTTCGCGTTTGTTTGCTTTTGTTTGATAAATAAACTTGTAAATCAATTTTATTTTACGATAAATAAACCGTTGAAGGGTATATAAAACAAGCGTGTAGCTACCAATAAAAAAAATGAGCGAAGAGGTTAATACAACTTCCCAATCGGGCCGTAAGATATACGCACCAATGCCAACAGCGATTGTTAGTGATAACGCAGGAATAAGCGAAAGCTGCTGTGGAGAAAGGTTTTTCGTTGTTATCATATCACACCATCATCGTTACAAATAATCGGATGCGTGTGAAGATACAGAGAATTGAAAATGTACAGGAATGGCCATTGATCACCAATCGAATTTATAGCCTACACCCTTTACAGTAGTGATGCAGTCAACCCCCATTTTTTGGCGGATTTTTCTGATGTGAACATCAATGGTACGATCGCCAACAATTACTTCGGTTCCCCATACCATACCTAATATTTCGTTGCGTAAAAACACGCGGCCAGGTTTTGTTGCCAGCAGGTGCAATAATTCAAATTCTTTTTTTGCAAGAATAATTTCCTTCCCATCCAGTATCACCATAAATTTTACAGGATCAATGGTCATGTTATCAAGCTTAATCACTTTCTGACCATCTTCTTTATTTACTCTTCTGAATAATGCATTTACACGGCTTACCAAGACTTTAGGACTGATTGGCTTGCTAATATAATCATCGGCGCCACTATCAAGGCCTTTAATATGTGATGTTTCATCACTAAGCGCCGTTAACATGATGATAAGCGTTTCATTAAAATCGGGATTGCTGCGCAACAGGTTACATACTTCAATGCCGGATCTGTAAGGCATCATAATGTCCAGTATAACCAGGTCAGGCTTTTGAGCTTTGGCAATATCAAGTGCTTGTTGTCCATCAGGGGCAGTAATTACTTCGTAGCCTTCTTTCTCGAGATTATATCCAACAATCTCTAAAATATCTGGTTCATCGTCTGCAATCAATATCCGCGCCTTAGCTTCCATTAACAATAAGTTTACGCAAAAATAACGGTACAGTGCCGGCTTAATGCACAGTGCTTAAATTACTAAATTGTTAACGAACACTTTAAACTCATGCTAATTAGGCATGGTTAATGCCCCGAAGGAAAGCCGTTAATATTGAAGCCCTTAATTTTACCGATCATTATTACTGCCCATGAAATTATTATACTGTCTTTTCTTTTTTTTACCGGTTGTTAATTTGGCACATGCACAGGATGACTTTCAGCCCGACATGTCGAGGGCATTGTTTCATGGCCGGCTTGATAAAGCGCAACTTCAGTTAACTGCATTGGATGGCAAAGCTGATAATATAATAACTGCTGATAAAGATGAAGAGGTGAATGCGCAGCTTACTTACCAGGCAACTACCCATATCAATAATATTCAAAAGGAAATCGAATTCAATAAAGACCTTCAGAGTAACCAAAAGATAGGTTATATACGCGGCCTTACAGAGCTGATTCAAAGTTTTAGTTATGAGTTTAATAACCGGGCCATTACCTGGAACCAGTTACCACAATTGCTGTCGGCATTTGATGCTTCCATGCAATTGAACAATAAAAATGAATCGATTCTCGCTGCTGTAAATACAGCTTCTTACAGTGTTGGAAGGCTGATAGCAAAAAACATTGCCTTCGACAATAATCCCGGTAAACAACAGGTGAAAGAAACCTTGCTGCTTAAATATTTAAAGGAAAAGCCAAACAATATTTTAAAGGAATTGGCTAAAGATGTTGACTATTCTTTTACAGACAGCCTGATAAAAGTTACTGCCCGCAGAATGCCGGAAGAACTGTTTTCTTATGCCCAGGCAAGGCGCACCCTGCTTGGCCAACAGATAAGAAGTGTTGCAACTACAGATACGCTGGTAAGAATGATTGTTAATCTTTCCAGCCAAAACAGTGGCCAAATGTATTTTCCTTTTCTCGATCAGATGAGTTCGGGTGTGCTGCCAATGAGCGAGGTGTCGAAGGCGTTAAAGGATTCAACGGATTACTACAAACTTTTGGTACAAACCGAAATTGCCTATGCTGGCCGTTTGGCTAAAGGCGATATGCCGGTAGCTATGAAAGGTCTTGAAGTAATGCTTCGTCAAAAATCTTCGGAACTATACGTTACCACCATTAACGGCCTTCATGAAGAACCTGCAACAATCAGGTTTAGAAGTATTCAGAAACTTACACCCGAAGAGCTGTACTACCTGGTGGTTATGAATGAAGCTACCATTTATACCAGCAGTTATGTGTATGTATACCAGCGGATTTTTGAAATCATGCCGGTAAAAAGTTCAGACAGTTTGCTCGTCCGCGTTAACCACGATCGTTACAAGAAGTTCCTGACAATGGCCTCGAATTACAATACGCTGGATGATTTTCTTAGCCGCATGAGTACCGAAAGTTCAACGGTGCTGATGACGGATTTTGTGAACAACCTTGATAAGGGTAAGAGTGATGATGACATTGAAGATGCAGTGGACGTTGCTAATGCTTATGCGAGTATTAAACAACCCGCTATTAAAAAGCTGATGCTTGATAAAGTAAGCGATAACCTGGCTACTGCCCTCGCAACAAATAATAGAAAGGCAAGCGTTGTATACCATATTGAAAAACTAATTATGGAAAGTAACGATACGGCCACTATGGCTACTATCAACCTTACGGATTCGCTCGGTATACCACCGGTTTACGAAGTAAAAAATAATTACCTGCGGGATAGTACCGGCCGCATCATACTTCAAATGTTTTTTTATGGCGATGCAACCGGGAAAGGTAGTTTCAATGCCTTATTGAATTTATATAGCGATCGTAAAAAATGGACAATGAAGAGTACTGCCGATTGGGTGCAGTTCACCAGCATTGGTACGCCTGTTCCGTTTATACTTTTTGCAAACCGTGCATTGGATGAAGAAAAAGACCTGGACGAACAGGCCCAGAAAAACCTGATCAAATACATGAACGATAGTGGTTATAAGCCATCATTAACTGTTCATCGCGGCCATAGTTATTATCTTAAATATACTATTCAGAAATTGCTTCCATCGAGCAAAGTGGTGGTATTGGGCAGTTGCGGTGCTTACCAGAATTTATCCGATATACTTAAAATTGCGCCCGATGCTTATATAATATCCAGCAAGCAGGTAGGTTATGGCGAAATCAATACGGCGTTGTTTTCGTACCTGATAGAAAACCTAAAAAACGGGCGTGATATTCAATGGCCATCTATGATGGAAACGGTTGCAAAAGGCATTAGTTCAGGCAAACAGGAAGGATACGATGATTATGTTTTTCCACATCGTAACCTTGGCGCCTTATTTATAAAAGCATATAAAATTGCCGCACAACAGGATGCCGGCACCACAGGGTTATCGAAGTTGTAGCATTTTTTTCCAGCTTTTAACCCGGTGCATTTTCAATTTCAATGTCTACAGTTGGCCGAAAAAAAATATTCGACTTCTCTCAATTGCGAAGGGTTTACCAGTTTGTAAAACCTTACCGCGGCAAATTCTATTTATCACTTGTTTTATCTGTATCACTGGCTTTACTTTCTCCCATCAGGGGTTTGTTTATTCAGTATACGGTAGATAAGGGATTGAAGGGTAACATCAAAAATATTCCGGGCTGGTTAAATACCTGGTTTGATGTTTTAAGCCACAACGATTTTGTTCGCTTTCTGATCATAATAACCCTATTCCAGATTTTTTTACTGGTACTCGAAACGTTGGTAAGATTCGGCTTTGCTTTTATCACCTCTTGGCTTGGCCAGCATGTGGTAAAAGACCTGCGGGTAACGGTCTATAAAAAAGTTTTAGGGCTTCATTTAAAGCATTTTGATACCACACCGATTGGCACGCTTACCACCCGAACCATCAACGATATTGAAAGCATCAACGATATTTTTTCCGATGGTTTAATACCGATTGTAGCCGACTTGCTTACTATAGTTTTTACGCTTGTTGCGATGTTTTGGATGGATTGGCAACTAACATTGATTAGTCTTATACCTTTTCCTTTTCTACTGATAGCTACCTGGATTTTTAAGGAAAGTGTAAATAAGTCGTTTATAAAAGTGCGCAACGCCGTTGCCAGCCTGAACGCCTTTGTGCAGGAACACCTTACCGGCATGCAGATTGTTCAGGCATTTGCAGCAGAAGACCGCGAATACAACCGGTTTAAAAAAATCAACAAGGATCATCGCAACGCTAACATAAAAGCCATTTTCGCTTACTCTGTTTTTTTCCCGGTGGTAGAAGTTGTGCTGGCTATTAGTACCGGTTTGTTGGTTTGGTGGGTTGCCGACAGGCGCATTGATGCGGGCAAACTCATCGCATTCATTTTGTTTCTAAACCAAATCTTCAGGCCGTTGCGGGTTATTGCCGATAAGTTCAACGTGATACAAATGGGCATGATCAGCAGTGAGAGGGTTTTTAAGGTATTGGACATCCGGGATGCCAGCGATAATATTGAAAACTTCGTGGTAGACCCTTCGCTTAAATTAAGAGGCGATGTGGCTTTTGAAAATGTTTGGTTTGCTTACAATGAGGAAAAGTGGGTTTTAAAAGATGTGTCGTTTGATATAAAAGCCGGTGATACCATGGCCATAGTTGGCAGCACCGGAAGCGGCAAAACCACCATCATTTCTTTATTAAACGGTTTATACCAGCATCAGAAAGGCGCTATTTTAATTGACGGTAAAAACATAAACGAGTATTCAGTTGAATCTTTAAGAAGCAGGATTGGCGTAGTGTTGCAGGATGTCTTTCTG
>JBKJNG010000452.1:0-3222 GCA_046596065.1 Phnomibacter sp.
CAAGCAGGGCCATATTTGGGTTGGCACCCAGGCAGGTTTGAATTTATGGGATCAGGATAAAAAAAGATTTATCCGCTTCCGATACGACCCACTAAACAGTAACACGCTGAGCAATGACTACATCTTAACTGTTTATGAGGATCGCAAATCGGATTTATGGGTAGGAACTACAAAAGGATTGAACCGAATGAACCGGACAACAGGCTCATTTTCGCGATATATATTTCATCCGAAAGATACCGGCACCCTTTATGTAAATGTTGTTACATGCGCTTTGCAGGATAAGCATGGTCAAATGTGGGCGGGTTGCTCAATGGTAGGTGATATACACCAGCTTAACCCTGCAAGCGGAAAGTTTAATACGTTTCTAAAAGGTAAAGGCATCCTCTGCTTTTATGAAGATACTGATGGAGCTTTTTGGGCTGGTGGAGATGAAGGCCTTTTTAAATTCAACCGCAATGCGAATGCCTTTGAACGTTATATTGATTCCAGTACAAAAACAGGATTAAGCTATGTACGTTCTATTGTAGAAGATGATCACAAAAATCTTTGGATAGCCACCAGGGACGGAATTTTTAAATTAAACTCACGACGAATTGTATCCCATGTTTATGGCAAGAGTTATGGAATAGACGGGAGTAAATTATCCGATCGTTCCTGTTACAAAGGAACCAACGGAAAATTATTTTTTGGCACCTATTCCGGTTATTATATCATTTCGCCTGCTAAGTCAGAAAGTGATCTAAACCCGCCGCAAATTGTTTTAACTGATTTTCGTTTAGCCAATAAACCTGATCAAACCGGCGAAAATAACCCTGTGAAAGAACCGCTTTCACTGGTAAAAAGAATCAGCTTACAGCATAACCAGAATGCTTTCTCTTTTGAATTTGCAGGTATAGATTACAGCAGCCCGGAAGAAAATCGCCTGCTTTTTATGCTGGATAATTATGATGAAACCTGGAACCAGGCCGGCTCAGAACGTAAGGCCATTTACTATAACGTTCCTCCCGGTAAATATGTTTTTAAAGTGAAGGCTGCAAACAGCAAGGGATTATGGGCAGAGAAGCATATTGATATTATTATTACACCGCCCTGGTGGCAAACATGGTGGTTCCGGATTTCAGCAGCGCTCGGTGTATTAGCGGCATTCTATAGTTTAATACGTTGGCGCATGTATCAAAGGTTCAAATTTAAATTAGCGCATGCGGAAAAAGAGAAACAATTAGCAGAATTGCAGCATAAAACCGTAGACCTTGAAATGCAGGCGCTTCGGGCGCAAATGAACCCTCATTTTATTTTCAATTGCCTTAGTTCAATTAACAATTTCATTTTAAAAAATGAACGGCAACCTGCATCGGATTACCTGACCAAATTTTCACGACTTATCCGTATGGTGCTTATCAATTCCAAAGAAGCATATATCCCACTTAAAGAAGAATTGGAAATGCTTCGGCTATACCTCGAAATGGAAAGGTTACGTTTCCATTATTCGTTTGATTATGACATCCGGTTTATAAATGAAATGGATGCCGAAAGTATTTTTATTCCTCCTTTACTTCTTCAGCCTTTTGCTGAAAATGCCATTTGGCATGGGCTGATGCATAAGGAAGGTAATGGACATCTTGACATTGTATTAAGTAAAGACGATAAAATATTAACCTGTATAATAACAGACGATGGCGTTGGTAGAAATAAGGCGGCTTTAATTAAAAGTAAATCGGCAGCGAAACAAAAATCGATGGGTCTGCAAATTACGGCGGAACGTTTAGCACTGATGAATCGTGATATTGATGAACATACGGTTTTCGATATAGAAGACATGGCAGATAATGTCGGAAATGCTGCTGGCACACGGGTAATACTACGGATGCATTACAAGGATTCGGAAGAAATCGCCTTAAATTAAGTTCTCATAAATAAACAAATGATTACAGCTACGATTATTGACGATGAACCTGATTGTTGCAGCAGTTTAGCAATATTGCTTGGGCAGTTTTGTCCTGGTATCCAGGTAATAGATATTTGTTATTCTGCCAGGGCTGCTTTACAAAGCATTCAGCAAAAGCCACCCCATATACTTTTTTTGGATATTGAAATGCCGCACATGAATGGGTTTGAATTATTGGAAAAATTACCGGCAATAAATTTTCAATTGATATTCACAACCAGCTACGATCAGTATGCTATCAAAGCTATTCGCTTTAGTGCGCTTGATTATTTATTAAAACCCATTGACCGGGAAGAATTACAAAAGGCCGTGGAAAAAGTAACGCAGGTTATCCACCATCCTTTTCCCATTCAGATAGAGATGCTTTTGCAGAAATTGAATCATCCGGTAATACCAATTAATAAGGTTGCAATACCAACCATGGAAGGTCTTCGGATGATTTTAATTGACTCGGTAATATCCTGTAAAGCCGACAGTAATTATACCATACTTTTTTTAAAAGATAAACAAAAAATAATTGCGTCACGCACATTAAAGGAGATCGAAGAAATACTGGAAGATTATTCTTTTTTACGGATACACCATTCCTACGTTGTTAATCTTAACGAGATAGAAAAATATTTAAAAGGGGAAGGCGGTCATGTAATAATGAGCGATGGCGCAACTATTGATGTTTCCCGCAACCGCAAAGAGATGCTGTTAAAAAAACTGCATCCCGGTAAAGCCTGTTAAGTGTTTTCTACCTTTACTGGAAATGATTTATTATCATATGATGCCCCTTGAATATTCAATAGGATGTTTTAGGGAATATCTATCCCTATTTACTAATTCAAGATAAATAAGATATCCCCCATTCTGCCCAACTTACTCAATCTAGCTTCGAGTTCGCTCCACTTCACATTAGCTTTAATAGTGTTATTAGTTTTTCAATTTATTCTTCGCATGAGAAACTATGAAAACACTCATGAAAATTGCGGATATGTTCGTTGATTGAAACATAATTGACTCCGGGCCGGCATCTTTATTATTAACATTTAAAATTATTACAATGAAAAAGATTTTTTTCTTCACCGCAATTGCATGCTTAACGCTAAGTTCCTGCAGAAAAGAAAGTACAACATTAGCAAAAGACCAAACATTGGCGCAAAGCCAGTCGCAAACAAACGCAAGTAGTAGCGGAGGTGCACTTCCTTTCAATATAATTGTTGATGAAAATCTTGATGGTTTTCAATTTTACAATTCATGCACAAATGAACTAGTAACTTTATACGGAT
>JBKJNG010000530.1:0-4964 GCA_046596065.1 Phnomibacter sp.
CGGGCATGTTGTAACAGGTAGTTATACGGCTACTGATGCCCTGACCGGCAGCAACACAGTTAGTGTAAAAGTGTTTGTTACTGTTCCCGGAACTTATGCCATTGTAACCAACACAAAAAATGGGATGCAATTTTCTTACGCCGGAACGTTTATGGCTACAGGTTATCAATTTGTAGACCTGGTAGGAGAAGGTACCCCGGCAACCGTGGGCACTTATACATTTACTCCCGAAATAGTAGGTCCCCATCCTTTGGGCGGCCAGGCCTGCAGCTTTGATATTGCAATAAAATAACTGCCCAAACGGGTTAAAATAATACGTGTTTAGCTGCATTCAAAAACAACTTCATACCTGTTTTATTACAACGTGTTTTAATCGGAAACGGCAGGCATTTAAATAACCGGGGAGGGCAAAACTTGTTGCACTTTTTATTGTCCCATATTTGCCAATCATTACCATAATTAGAAAATAATGTTAGCATCTAAACTCCACCCGTTACATTTATAAAAAATAAATAGTTATGAGAAAGCTCGTTATACTGCTCGGAATTTTAGTTGCCGGAACTTTACACCTTACAGCTCAAAAAAATGATATGCAACAAAAGTTATTACGCCATGTGGTGTTGTTTAGTTTTAAACCAGAAAGTACACCAGCGCAAATAAAAGCAGTTGAAGACGCCTTTATTGCCTTACCTCAAAAGATAAAACAAATTAAGACTTTTGAATGGGGAACAAACAATAGCCCTGAAAATTTAAACCAGGGTTTTACGCATTGTTTTTTTGTGAGTTTTACGTCTGAAGAAGACCGTGCAATTTATTTGCCACATCCCGATCACAAGGCATTTGGAGCGTTATTAACGCCGATTCTCGATAAAGTGCTGGTGATTGATTACTGGACGAAATGAGCATTGCTGCGCCTTAAAACATTCTGTCCCGGGACAACTGTTTCAAATTTCAGCTAAGCCGTTTATTTGTATAAATGAATAGCTGCATTACTATAATAGTTAAGCTGCTGAATTTTTGGCACAGCCGCAAACTGTTTAAAAAATTACTTTTAATTTCTGAATAAATAGCGGTCAGGTAAAGGTGTTGGCTTCCTTTGCAGGATGGGTATTTGCAACAGGCAATATTAAATAGGCATGGCGGGTACCTGCATCCAGTCTTTATCAGTCTTGTCCGTTTGATAAACGGGCTTGCCCTTTGCAATCGCCTCTTTACGAAATGCAGGATTGTCGACATTTTTTTCTTTCATTGGACTTGAACCATTTGGGTTTTTAACAAAATCGGCATGGGCACGCATCCAAATTTTAACCACACCTCCTTCCAGTTTTACATTTACATCCACATCTGCTCCTTTTTTTCCTTCAGCAGGAATATTACAGGCAAATATTTGAGTGCCAATAGGCCGTAAAGCGGTAAATAAATTTGAACTGGCATGGTTGCTGGCGCTATGCACCAGGTAAATTTTATTTTTTCCGCCACCGGTAAATTCGTTTATTTTAGAAACAACGCCTTTCATAATATCGGGCTTTAAAAGTATCAAAAGTGGTCAGGTGTACACCCACCATACGGGCATGACTTAAATCATGAACCACTACGCCTACACAGCTCTGAATATTATTGAACCTGATTTTATCGGTTTCTGCCGCCACACTGTTACTGGTTGCTGCCCGTGGCGAACTACTATATTCGTTAAGGTAAATTGCCATGGCATTAAATTTTGTACATGTTAGTATTTATAACGACGATACCCTTCTCTTCAAATTATTAAATTTATAATTATGAATGCTACTGAGCTTAGAAACTTACAAATACCCCTTAAAGAAAAATACAGGGCAGAACCGGGGTCCGCAATTATAACATTAAAAGCAAAAGGAAATATTGGAGATGGGATATCGTGTAAAGTTGAAACAGGCCGGGCGCTAATTGAAGCAGGTCTTCACCCTGCTACTGGTGGAACCGGGTTGCTGGCATGTTCGGGAGATTTATTGCTTGAAGCATTAGTGGCTTGTGCGGGTGTTACCCTACAGGCAGTAGCAACTGCTATTGGTATTGAAATAAAAAATGGAATAGTTACTGCAGAAGGAGATTTGGATTTCAAAGGTACTTTGGGTGTTTCAAAAGAAGTGCCTGTTGGTTTTACTTCCATTCGTCTGGCATTCGACCTGGATGCTAATGCTACTAGTGACCAAATGGAAAGCCTTGCAAAACTCACCGAAAGATATTGTGTGGTTTATCAAACGCTAACGAAAGGAGTAACTGTCGAAACGAAATATAAGTTGTCATAATAATACAGCGAACGAACATTTATTTAGAGGAAAGTATACTGTTTTAAACAGGCACCTTAAGTGCAACAAAAAACGGCCTTGAATATTATTTCAAAGGCCGTTTTTTTGAGCTAAATTGAATGCTATTTATGATTATATTTACTGTCCTGCAGTTGCCGGGCTAATTACCGTTCCAACTTCTACAATGGTGTTTGCAGGAAATCCACCTTTTTTAGCATGTTCTCTTATTAATTCTTCACTCTCGGCTTTGTAAATACAATAAATTTTATTGCCGGTTACATAGCTCTGTAACCATTGAATTCTTGGCCCCATTTCTTTTAGTACAGAGCAGGAAGTTTGAGAAATGCTTTTCAATTGGTCAGCAGTTAATTTACCGGCATCCGGTATTTCTCTTTCAATAAGATAAGTTTTCATTTCAGTTGTTGTTGTTTGTTTTTTGTTGTTTGTTTCAGTTGTCTTTTGAGCCATAGTGCTAAAACTAGTAAGCAGCAGCATTGCAATCAGCAGATTGCATTTTTGAATGAGTGTTTTCATAAAGCTATTTTTTAGTTATAAGATGATCTAAAGATATACTGCTGCAATAGCGGTGTGTTAACACATATCGGTCAATAAATGGTAAAATTGAACCTGGATTAATAAAGGTTTTTAACGACTAAAACAAATCGTTCAATAGCTGGTAAAATTGGTTCAGCATAAGAGAATGATACACTAAAAGAATAAATGCAGCCAGTTTGATCAGGGTGAAATTCAACCCCAAAATCAGCAAAATAAAATTGCTTGTCAAATAGAAAAATGATGTAGTAAAGAGAATGGCTTAATGCAGCAGATCAATATAAGTTGCGGGAAGCAGGTCGTATTGCTTTTTAAAACATTTGGTAAAATAGGAAGGACTTGCAAATCCTGAATCAAATGTTATTTGGGAAATATTATGCTGTTGTTTTTTCATCAGTTCTTTTGCTTTTTCAAGCCTGAATGCTTTTAAAAGTAAATTTGGTGCAAGGCCGGTAAGTGCAATTGTTTTTCTATACAATTGAGATTTGCTCATTGCCATTGAATGGCAATAATCTGTAATGTCAAAGTCAGGATTCTGCCAATTCATTTCCAGGTTATTAAATAATAATTCCAGCAAAATTTCGTCCTGTAATGATAGCGTTAAGAACTCG
Source organism: Phnomibacter sp. (assembly GCA_046596065.1). GTDB lineage: Bacteria > Bacteroidota > Bacteroidia > Chitinophagales > Chitinophagaceae > Phnomibacter. Next base: position 3,449 of record JBKJNG010000530.1, read on the forward strand.
TCTTCTCCATTTTCGAAATAATCGTTCGATAAAAGTTCTTTAACGGATGAAGCAACAGCAATTTGGAAGGTATTGGAAATTGCGCACATATATTTTGCGAATTGAATAGTGTCGCCAAATAGATTATTACTTTTTTCAACAGGCTCACCTCCGTTTATTCCTATCTTGAAACTGGTTAGATCTGCATTGCTTTCCTGCATATCTTTTTGAATGGCCAGTGCACAGGAAATTGCGTTTGCAGCTGATGCAAAGGAGATAATAAAACCAGATCCCCTGTGCTCAACCTCTCTGCCTGCATAAGTTTTTAATTGTATTCTTATAATGTTATTATGCAGGTTCAGTAGTTCATTTGCTTTATCTGCACCAAGCTTGTATTGCAGTAAAATTGGATCAGTTATTTTGGTTACCAGCAGAATTCTAAAAGAAGCGTCGCTAAAAACCTTTAGGCCATCCGCCGTCGTTTCAACCTCTGAGGGATCATAGATTCTGCCTAAAAAAGATTCTACCAACCCACTGCTAACTTCTATTATTTTATTCGGGATTAATCCGTGGGCTTTGCCGTGCATTTCTTCCACCGCTTGTTTGTCAGGCGCATCTATCAAACAGAATATACTTTCGCGCCCCTCATCTATCCAGTAGGTCATGCATTTGCACCCATATTCTTCCTGGTGCACCAGGTCCATGCGGTGGGCTTCCGCAACATGCCCGGCTTTAACACCAGGAACAATATGTACATCCATATAGATAGGCATATGTTTTCTTTTTATTGTGACCCCGCAATGAAGATAATCTTTTTCGCAGTCCTCAGGATCTGCGGATTTTATAACCAGGATTAGCAGGTTATTTGTTATCAAAATCATTACACCCTAATATAAATTTTCTTTCTATCCAGTAACCAGGCTAACAACCACATCATAGTTATAAAACAAAGTGCATAAAGCAGTGAACCTATTCTTGGATCTGCCGGTAAAATAGGCTTACAAATGAATTCATAAAACCAGCTTAGCGGACTTAAATAAGCTGGTTTGCCTGCATCGTTAATGCCATTGTTTATGCGAAGCAGGTTAAGTGTCCTTGGTATCAAAGCGCTCATGGCAAAAATGAATAAAGCATTTTTTCCAAACACATCAAAAAAACGGCTCCACCAGCCTTTACTGCCCTTAAATTCTATTAAATAAATCATTACTGATATTACAAGGGTAGCAAGGCCGGTTGTATAGATTGTAAAACTGCTGGTCCATATTTTTTTATTGATAGGAAAAACCATATGCCAGCAAAGACCTGTGATTACCAGCACGCAGCCAGCTACAAATAAGCCATTCAGCATTTCGGCTGTCTTTCCTTTTTGTACAATGTAATTGCTAACCAGGTAGCCAAATATCACTTGCACAATAGCAGCAAAGCTGCTCATTATTCCCTCGGGATCAAACGCAACACCTTCGCCGTGGTACATATGCGATTCGCCTAAAATCGATTTGTCAATGGCAGTTCCAAACCAGCCAGCCAAACTAAAAGG
>JBKJNG010000657.1:0-3953 GCA_046596065.1 Phnomibacter sp.
ATCAAATCTTATCCTTGCCCTTTCTATTTGTGCAGATGAGTAATCTTGCTCAGCCCCTTGCCTTTGCAGAATAAATAAATCAAAAGCAATGAAAGCTGCCTGTTCAAATAACAATGCGAGAGAACCATCTGCCATGGGATAGGAAAGATTAGTCCTTGTCCAATCCATCACTGGCATAAAATTATAAGTAACAATATGTATCCCGCAACTACTTAAATTTTTGATCGACTCAATGTAATTATCAATGTATTTTTCAAAACCTACACACTGTGTTTTAATTGCTTCATGCACCGGAATACTTTCTACAACGTCCCATGTTAATCCGACTGCTTCGACGATGGATTTTCTACCCTGAATTTCTTCTACTGTCCACACGTCCCCATTGGGAACATGATGCAGCGCTGTTACCACACCGCTACATCCTGCTTGTTTAATATCTGCCAGCGATACCGGGTCATTGGGTCCATACCATCGCATCGTCTGTTTCATGCTGCATGCTTTTACCCCGTACGACGAAACTTCGTTACTTGTCATTTCTTAAGTTATTAAACACCACTATTGATAGTAAAGCCCCCATCTACGCCAATATCCATACCCGTTACAAATTTCGATGCATCACTCAAAAGCCAGATCAATGCGCCCGCTAATTCCTCCGGGTGACCGAATCTTTTAAAGGGAGTTTGCGCAATGATGGTTTGTCCACGTTCGGTTAAACCTCCATCAGCCTTCGTTAACAAACTTCGGTTTTGATCTGTAAGAAAAAACCCTGGCATGATGGAATTCATTCTGATGGCATCGCCATACCGATTGGCCATTTCTACAGCAAACCATTTTGTGTAACAGTCTATTGCTGCTTTGCCCATACTATAACCGAGTACACGACTCAAAGCGTTTTTTGAACTCACCGAAGAAATATTTACGATACTTCCATAACCGGCTTTAGCGATCTCGGGGCCAAAGACCTGAACCGAGTGTATTGTTCCCCATAGGTTTAGGACCAATGCGTCTTTCATTCCAGAAATATTAAGGTTAAATACATCCTCACCCGGGTTAAGCACGCCCTCTTGCACATTACCCCCTGCAGCATTTACCAACCCATCTATGCGGCCAAAAGCTGACAAAGTAGTTTCCTTTGCTTTTTGCAATTGCAACTCATCTAATACGTCTGCGGAAATACTGATGGCACTTTCATTACCATATTTTTTATTGATGGTTGCGGCAAGACAAGCTCCTTTTTCCAGACTCCTGCCAATGATAACTACCTTACCACCCTGGCCTGCAATGGCATCTACAAATGAATGCCCTAAAACGCCGGTACCTCCGGTTACTACGATCACTTTCCCATGTAGGGAAAACCTGTCTGCTGACTCTTTACTCATTTGTTTGTTTCTTTAATAAGCTTTTATAATTCATAGTGCCTTTAGAAAGGCCAAACTAACAGGAACCTGCAGGTTTACCTCCTTGCTTTCATCTTCAATATAAAAATAATGTATTCCCGTTTTCTGAGCGGCCTTAATAATTCCTGCAATATCTATTTGTCCTGAACCCAGTGCCACGTCATTTTCTACAGGCGTGGTGCCGGTTAAATCTCCGGCAACGCCCTTGCGCAGATCTTTCACATGCATCAACTTGAAGCGTGGTCCGTATTTTTTTAGTAGCGCCACAGGATTTACCCCTGCATGAAAAGACCATAAAATATCTAATTCAAAACTTACATATTTGGGATCGGTATGTTGCATCATGTAATCGAAGAAGGTTCCTCTTCCGTATGGCTGCATGTCAAAACCGTGGTTGTGATAGCAGAAAATTAAACCATATTCCTCCTTCAAGAATTTACCCGCAGTATTAAAATCTTTTACCGTCTTCCGGATGACTTCAAAACTGACAGGGCCATTGTCTGGCTTTATCCATGCTACCCTTACAAAGGAAGCACCCAACGTTTTTGCATTCTCCGCCACTTCCCTTGTTTTGTTTACCAGGTCAGTGTAGCTTACTCCAAACGATGTACAGGTCATTCCTCTTTTAGCAAGCAATGCTTTTAGTTCCGTCGCCGTTTTTCCGAAGAGGTTAGAGAATTCGATATTAGTGAAGCCAAGAGATTTGATGGTATCAAGCGTGGCAGCGACATCTTTTTGAAAGCTGTTTCGATAGGAATAAGAGACGATGCCAGGAATTTCTTTCAGCATTTTTCCCGCTCGGCTATCTTGCCCATAGACGGTCTCCTTTATTTTAATATTCTTATAGTAAACTTTATTGCCATGATCCTGTAACAAAATTCTTCCCTTGTCATTCAATCCAAACCCGGGAATATTATCATACTTACTGCCGGCAATCAAAGCCTTAAATGCATCACTGCCTCGTTCGTAGGTTAACACCATCACTCCATTTAACCAATGTTCTACATGATTACCGTTCGATATCAACTTTGCAGTATTCCATTCTCCAATTGGCCTTGCAGGTCTATTATTGATCGCCGGAATTAAGTCGTACAGGGAAGAGATGGTTCTGTTACCATTTTTTCCCAGCTTTGCGTCCGGATGTTTCTCATCATCTAATATTTGAAACTCCAACCCAAACGCTGACCTGGGGGTGGAAGGAACAGGTTGCTGCGCTGCCACAAAATATTTGATACCACTGTTAGCTCCCTCGGCCAATTTAAAATCTACCGACAACTCAAAATTGGAATACTCCTTTAATGTTACAATATCACCGCCATTAGCAGATTCGGCACCAGCAGATGGCTCCACCATTAAAAGACCATTTTCAATTACCCATCCCTTCTCAGGAAAACCATTGATAAAAGCTCCTTTCCAACCGCTGTTTGTTTTGCCATCAAACAACAGTTGCCAGCCCTCCCGTTTCTCTTTTTTTGACAATCGATTGTCCTGTGCACTTACGAAAGAGCAAACCAAAAGTGCATATAACAGAGGGATTTTTTTCATATTACTTTTTAGGAATTAAAGCATTTAAAATATCCCATTCCCATTGATCCTTATCCATATCATACACAATAAAGTCTTTATCGAACTGCCAATAGCTCCAGCTCCAGTTTCTGACTTCGGCTTGCCTGGCCACGTAGTTGGTCCACCTTACCCGGGAAGGGATATCGCCTTTTTCATAAGCGCCGAATTCACCCAGGGTAATAGGCCTGTTGTGAGTTATAGACCATTGTTGCGCAAAATCAAAATCTGCATTTATCGCATTTTTAGCAGAGTCGCTTTCTGTCCATTTAATTCCGCTTAGATCTTTATTTTTAACTGACCATGGCGCACCCTGATGGGTAAATTGAATAGGGCTGTAGTAGTGAATGGCGACAATAATATTGCGGTCGTTTTCTGGCAACTCTAAATCTTTTAAGTACTTTATTTGATTGCCATTAATAGTACCAATTAATAGGGTTCTACCAGGGTTTGAAGCACGAATTACTTTGTAAACTTCGCTATGAATTTGGTTCCATACTTCGGGATTCATATTAGGCTCGTTGGCAAGTTCAAATAACACATCGCTCGGATAGTTTTTATAGTGTTCTGCAATTTGTTGCCACATGGCAAGCAGCATTGGCTTTGTTCCTAAGGGATCTTTCTGCATGGCATTGTGCTCATGAAAATCAATAATGGGCATCAGATTATTTTTCAATGCTTCCTTCACAGCCCAGTCCAGGGTAGTAAAAAATGAAGGCTGAATCGTGAAAGCTGCATCCTTCATGGAAAATTTGAAAGGCATAATTACCAGGCGCACATTATTAAAACCGGCTTCTTTAATGGTTTTAAAATGCTTTGACTTCATTCTTGCTTTAGAACTATCCTGCCACAAGGGGTCGTAACCAATTACATTAACACCCCGACCCATTTTTAAATTTTGCTGAAAAGCAAAAGCATTTTCAGATGCAACCTGTGCATTATTTTTTAAATGGCTTAAAAACAGCGTAGCAAATAATATCAAAAGTCTAATTT
>JBKJNG010000170.1:0-6324 GCA_046596065.1 Phnomibacter sp.
ACAGTGCAGCGTTCGAGGATCCAACTTTAAAAGATGTGGTTGCTGGCACTGGTGTTGTAGATTTTCCAGCTATTTTAAAAGAATTAAAAGCACAGCATTTTACCGGTAATATTTACATAGAACGAGATTCTACAGAGCCCGGTGGTAACCTGCCATCCGTTATACAAACTGTTAAGTACTACAACGAGCAAATGACGAAGCTGAAGTAATGAGTGGGAGAGGGAAGTAGTTTGTAGTTGGTAATGCAGCCGTGCGTACAGACAGTACAGGATGGTTGTGTAATGCAGGCTTTCTATTTTGGCTTTCCAATTATCGATTGTTTGAACGCAGTAAAGTGGATTTCGCCGCATGTTGAAATATGCCATTTGGAAAACCGTACATAATTTCATGCCGGGTTGTAAGCATGAATTACTTCCCGGCATTAAATATTTATCATCGGGCATCGAAATCAATTTCAAGAAAAAATAGCTGTCATCAGGTACAAGGAAGTTCCTCTGAACAGCGCCTGATTTTTCTTTTTTCACAGGCAGGAAAACAAGATGCAATAAAGCTATATCGAACAAATATTTATAACTACATTATGAAAAGATCCATTGCTTTCGCCATTTGCCTTTACGCAGTAATATCAGTTTCTTTTGCGCAGGTAAAACTGCAATCACTTTTAACAGAAAATCTAACCAATCCAATTGGTATTGATGCAACACAGCCGCGGTTTAGCTGGCAGTTAACCAATGATAAAAGAAACACGATGCAAACGGCTTACGAAATAACTGTTGCTGATGGAAAAACTGCAGTATGGAATTCGGGTAAAGTTGCAAGCAGTCAATCGGTGCAGGTTCCTTATGCCGGTACTGCATTGCAAAGCAGTAAAAAATATACCTGGAAAGTACGTGTTTGGGATAATAACGGTAAGCTTTATGCATGGACAACACCTGCTTATTTTCAAACAGCATTACTAAATCCCGGAGACTGGAAGGCCAAATGGATTGAAGCCGGCTTTCAGGAAGATGCTGTTAACCGGCCCGCCATATTATTTCGCAATCAATTTGCCGTAAATAAAAAAATTGCAGGCGCTACGTTGTTCATCACTGCACATGGTATGTACGAAGTGCAATTGAATGGCAACAGGGTAGGAGATGCTTATTTAGCTCCCGGCTGGACCAGTTATAACAAACGCCTGCAGTACCAGGTGTACGATGTAACAAACATGCTTACAAACGGTGATAATGCTATTGGAGCTATAGTGGGTAACGGATGGTATCGCGGCTATCTCGCATGGAACGATAATAAAAATATTTACGGAACTAAACTTGGCTTACTGGCGCAAATTAATATTACTTATACCAACGGTGAAACAGAAACAATTACTACAGGTGACAAATGGAAATCGGCGATAAGCCCCATTGCATCAGTTGAAATTTACCATGGTGAAATGTATGATGCACGCAATGAAAAACCGGGCTGGTCAAAAACTGGATTTGATGCTGCTGCCTGGCAAACTGCAACCATTGCAAGCTATGATGGAGAGAATTTAATAGCCACTGAAAATGAACCCATAAGAAAGCATGAAATATTTAAAGCCGCGAAAATTATTACAACACCTACCGGTGAAAAAGTGCTGGATTTTGGTCAAAACCTGGTGGGCTGGGTAATAGTGAAAGCAACTGGTAAAGCAGGAGATAAAATAATTATTAAACATGCAGAAGTGCTGGACAAAGCAGGTAATTTTTACACTGAAAACCTGCGTGCTGCAAAAGCAACAGCTACTTATATTCTAAAAGGCAGTGCAACAGAAACATTCGAACCACATTTTACATTTTATGGTTTCAGGTATATAAAAATTGAAGATTATCCCGGTGAAATAAATCCTGAAAATTTCACTGCCGTTACCTTGTATTCCGATATGAAGCCAACGGGAACATTCACTTCTTCCAATCCATTGATCAACCAGTTACAGCACAATATACAGTGGGGGCAGCGTGGTAATTTTTTAGATGTGCCAACCGATTGTCCGCAACGTGATGAGCGCCTGGGATGGACTGGTGATGCACAGGCTTTTTCCCGCACAGCCAGTTTCAATTTTGGTGTTGATAATTTCTTTTCCAAATGGCTGAAAGATGTTGCAGCTGACCAGCAGCCCAATGGCAGCGTACCATTTGTAGTGCCGAATGTGCTTGGCCCTGGTGCAGGAGCATCAGCGGGTTGGGCCGATGTGGCTACCATTATTCCCTGGAATATGTATTTAGCTTATGGGAATAAGAAAGTATTGGAAACACAATATCCCAGCATGAAAGCATGGGTAAAATACATGACCGATTCCAGCAGGAACGATCTGTGGAATCATGGCTTTCATTTTGGTGACTGGCTTTTTTACCGCCCATTTGATGATAACGACGGACGTTCTGCCGTTACCGATAAATACCTGATTGCGCAATGCTTTTATTCCAACTCTGTACAGCTATTAATCAACAGTGCTAAGGTGTTAAACAAGGCCGCTGATGAAGCCATGTATAGGGCGCTGTTACAAAAAGTAAAAGCCGCATTTTTACGTGAATATGTAACACCGAATGGCCGGCTTATTTCCAGCACGCAAACCGCTTATGTGCTGGCTTTAAACTTTGATATGCTGCCTGAAAACCTGAGGAAGCAAGCAGCTGAAAGGTTGGTTGAAAATGTAAGCAGTTACGATAATCATCTTACCACCGGTTTCCTCGGTACACCTTATCTGTGCCATGTATTATCGCGGTATGGTTATGTTGATGTGGCTTATAAATTATTGCTGCAGCAAGATTATCCAAGCTGGCTTTATCCCGTTAAAATGGGTGCAACCACTATATGGGAGCGCTGGGATGGACAAAAGCCGGACAGCAGCTTCCAAACGCCCGGCATGAACAGTTTTAACCACTATGCATATGGCGCCATTGGCGATTGGATGTACCGCGTAATGGCCGGCCTTGATACCTACGAAGATGGGGTTGGTTACAAGCACATAAAAGTGCAGCCGCATATTGGAGGCGGATTTACAAATGCCGCTGCAACTTTACAAACGTATTACGGAAAATTAAGCAGTGGCTGGAAAGTGGAGAATGATAAAATATTGATGGATGTTGAAATACCGGCAAACACTAATGCAACCGTATATGTACCATCAACCGATGCGTCTGCTATCAAAGAAAATAATGCGTCAATTGCCAATGCAACAGGCATAAAAATAATTGGCAATGCTGCCGGCTACACACAATTGGAATTAGGTTCCGGTACTTATCATTTTGAAGTAACAAAACCAGCCGTAGCTGTCAAGTAAAGACGATGTATTTTTATCCGGCAATACCCCTCTTAAAAGTATAATGTTATTTATGTTAGAATAATAATAACACGTATTTTATCACAAGTCTGCATTCTTTTTATTAAGCCTGCAGGCTTTTTTTATTAAGAATATTAATAGACTTATTCTATTTTAAAAAAATAAGGTTGAACGTGCCACAAATGCTGATATCTGGTGAGTGAAATACGTTCCTTTGCAGAGCATACTGTCATTTCCAGATTGCGGTATTAGGATTACGCTGAGAACTGTGAATAAATTACCGGTGATAACATTGAATATTACTGTAGTGCTTGCAGCCTGAAGCCCGGGCAACATTAAATTTGCCGGCTATAAATTATTCATGCCAGCTTCATGCAAAATGAAAAAAGGCAGGCTGAAACAGGCTTCAAACAACAAGAAAAAAAACATAAATAGTCTATGAAAAAGGTAGTAACAGTTACATGGATTGCCCTGGTTGCTTTTATGCCGTTAACAGCTATCAGTCAAAAAAATATTGATCCAAAAGAAATCAGTAGTAAAATGCAATGGTATGCCGATCCCAAACTCGGCATATTTATTCATGAAGGGATTTATGCGGTGAATGGAATTGACGAATCGTGGAGTTTTCATAACAAAAAAATTAGTTATGCTGATTACATGAAGCAGCTAAATGGATTTACTTTAAAAAAATACGACCCTTCCTTTTGGGCCGACCTAATACAGGAAAGCGGTGCCAGGTATGCTGTCATCACAACCAAACATCATGATGGTGTGGCGATGTATGATACAAAAATGAACGACCTGAGCATTGTGAAGAAAACGCCTGCAAAAAGAGATATGGTAAAACCTTTTTTTGAAGAACTACGCAAACGGAATATTAAATGCGGCGCTTATTTTTCATTGATTGATTGGAGTAATAACGATTACCCGGGATTTTTGAAAGACAGTTCACGATATAGTGTAATGAATGACTATGGCCGCTGGAACCGGTTTCGTGCTTTTTTCCAGGGACAGATAAAAGAAATCAGTACAATGTTTAATCCCGATTTATGGTGGTTTGATGGAGACTGGGAACATAGCGCAGAAGAATGGGAATCACAAAAAGTAAGAAATATCATTTTTTCACACAATGAAAATTCGATTATCAATGGGCGTTTACAGGGCTATGGCGATTATGAAACACCCGAACAAAACTTTCCTGTTTCAAGGCCCGCATACAAATGGTGGGAACTGTGTATGACAACCAACGATAACTGGGGTTTTCATCACGATGATCATTGGAAAACACCGTATGAAGTGATTACTATTTTTGTAGATGCCGTATCTAACGGCGGTAACCTGCTGCTGGATATGGGCCCGAAAGAGGATGGGACTATTCCTGAAGAACAGGTTAATGTTTTAAAAGAATTAGGAGCCTGGAATAAGAAAAACGGGGAAGCTGTTTTTAATACGGTTGGTGGTTTACCGCAAGGACATTTTTACGGACCTACAACGTTATCAAAAGATTCAACTATACTGTACTTATTTTTGCAGGGAAAAGTGAGTGGCCCTGTAATGCTTAAAGGTTTGAACAATAAAATTGAGGAAGTATCAGTAGTAGGTAACGGAACAAAACTTACACCGAAAATAGTAGGCAAAATATCGTGGAGTTCTGTTCCGGGTTTGGTGTATGTGGATGTTCCCGATACAGTTGCCGACAAATACGTAACCGTTTTAAAAGTAAAGCTGGACAAACCAATTAGTTTGTATAAGGGACATGGCGGATTGTAAGCAGTAAAATCGGGATTAAACTTTTAGCGAGCCACGGAAGCCCCTTGCCGCATAGTAAGAGTCTGCGCCGTTGTGATACAGGAATACGGTATTGTAGCGGCGGTCACAAAATAGGGCACCTCCAAGTTTCCTGATAGCAGAAGGCGTTAAAATCCAGCTCGATGTTTTCGTATCGAAATTTCCAAGTTGCTGCAACTCCCTGTATTGTTCTTCGGTTAAGATCTCGATACCCATGTCAGCTGCCATATTCAAGGCGCTGTTTCCAGGTTTATGTTCTTTCCTTGCCTCGAGCGCTTCATGGTCGTAACAAACACTCCTACGGCCTTTCGGACTTTCCGCTGAACAATCATAAAAAATGTATTCCCCCTTCTTTTTATCATAAGCAATAACATCGGGTTCACCGCCTGTGTTTTCCATGTCATCAAGAGACCACAATTTTCCAGGATTTGCTTCCAGCTTTGCTTGTATTGCAGCCCATTCAAGACCTTTATGGCGGGGCCTGTTTTTCTCAAAACGGGCTTTCAATGTGCTCAGTAGCGCCACATGTTGTTCCGGTGACAACTTCTTTTTATTATCATTGATCTTGCTCATAGTTTATATTGTACCAATTATGAAAAAATGTTTTCGAAAGCTTTTTTAAAACTACTTACATCTCTGAATGATTGATCTGAAATAATATTGAAAGGTGTTGTGTCTTTTCTAACCATGATAAATCCGATAATATTTCCTTCAATTTGAATAACACAAAAGTTATCATCAATCCGAATGTCAATCTTTACAGATCCTGATTCAAAAGAATGAATTTTGTACTTAACTTTTGCTTCTGTTACGGTGTCTACTATGTAAAGAAGTAGTCGTTTCATTTTTTTTATTTACATCATTGCTAATCATCTAACCCTTTTCCATCTAGAATTTGCTGCATATATTTTTCAACCCTCGACTCCCGGGTTTTAGATTGCTTAGGTTGGGAGAAATAAAAAATGTATGCTCTTTGCCGTCCCGGGGTCAATGCCTCAAAAGCAGTTTTCAAGGCAGGAATTTTATTTAATTTATTTTGAAATTCTACGGGAATGGTGAATTCTCCAGTCTTTTTTAAAGTCACTTTCAACCCGGCTTTTTCTACTGTGATAGCTTCATAAATATAGGCTTTCACGATGGCTCCCATCTCTGCAATTTCATGAATATTGGTGAACCGGATTTGGCGTGCCGCCTGCACATTCTCCGTTTGCTGGATTAGAATACCAGTGGCA
>JBKJNG010000503.1:0-3234 GCA_046596065.1 Phnomibacter sp.
CCTTCGGCCGACTTAAGCATTTTAAGTAATACCCCGCTATTTATCATTCCTAATTCTTCTGCCGCATCAACCTGCAGATCCTGGATATGATAGACAAATTTTGTTTTCCTGTAAAAGAACGAATAAAACAATCCAAGAAAGCCCGACATAAATGATGGTGAGGGCACAAATACGACGTCGTACGATTTTCCAGCCAGCATCTTTCCTAATAAACTTCCTAATCCGGTAAAAAAGAATGAAAAGTCCTGTAGCATTCTCTTCAAACCAGATAATGAAGATGGAACATACAACGGGCAACGGGTGATTCTTACGCTTTTAATTGTTTCTTTTTTATACCAGAGATTTTTATAGCCTTCATAAATTTTCCATTGCGGGTAATATGGAAAACTGGTAATTACAGCTACATCAAAACCTTTTTCTGCCAACGCAAATGCAAACTCCGCTGTATATTTTCCAATGCCGGTTGGTTCGGGATAAAAATTAATTCCTATTATTAAAACTGATGACTTTTTAACCTTCATTCAAAACAAACATTAGATCCGGTTATTTTGCATTGGTGCTTAGTTCTCGTATTCTGCAATAAACCTGTGTAAAGTATGCCATCTTTAAGATGGCAAATGCAAGGCCTCTTGAACCATCCCGAAAACCTCCAAGCAGAATATAACTGCCGAAAAAATAGGCAGGGCCAATCAATGGCGTGCGTATGAGGCCATATTTAATTTTTTGTTTCCAGGTCCAGTTATGGTCTGTTTTTTCGTCGTTAGCTGATTTTAAAAAGCGCTGCGCCTCCCACCATGCATAATCGTTATGCTTGGCAACGTAATGCGAAACCCCTCTAAAATCCTGGTGATCTATTTTGCTTTTAATTTTCCCCAGCTTGCCAGCCAAAATAGGATGCTCATGAATCTCCATATCCATGTTACTCCACCTGTCTTCATCAATCCGTTCATATTCGCCCGCATTCACTTTAAATAATGCAAGCTTATCCAGTGGATATCCTCCTTTGAGTCTTTTGCCCAGAAAATAAATTGTATAGTTTAGCCAGTAACCCACAACGTCGTTATCATTCGCCAGCGCGTCTCTCAATTCTTGCTTAAAATCAGGCGTCAGGTATTCATCGGCGTCAAGAAATAACACCCATTTTGTTTGTGGCGTATGATTTCTAAGGTACCAGTTTCTTTTTTTTGGAAACCTTCCGTCCCATATAAAATCGATGAAAGCTGCCCCTGCATTCAATGCTATTTGCTTTGTATTATCTGTGCTTTGCGAGTCAACAATTACTATTGATTCTGCCAGATCATCTCCAATCGCCGAAAGACAACCCGCGAGGTTTTTTTCCTCGTTCCTAACCGGTATTACTATTGTGAGATCTAATTTTTCAGCCATTTTTTCTTGAATAATATTTGAGGTGGTCAGCCTTACACCATGAATTATTTTGTCAATAATTATTCGCTTAACACTCTTTGATTAATTGGTTTGCATGGATGGCCCGTGCAAATCATCCATGCAGGCATATCCTTAGTTACAACCGACCTCGCTCCAATAACAGATCCTTCTCCGATAGTTACCCCGGGATGAATAAAAGCTTCGGCCGCTATCCAAGATTGCTCACCAATATTTATAGGTTTTGTAATTAAGGGAAAGCCTGCTTTTGTAAAGTCATGCGTTCCCGCGCAAATATGTGCCCCTTGTGAAATAACGGCACGTTTTCCAATTGATATTTTACCCTGCGAATATAAAATTGCGCCATTGGCGATACCGCAGCCATCATCCAATGTAATATTCCATGGTGCCCATATTTTTACGCCCGGATATACATGTACGCCTTTACCTACTTTAGCCCCGAACAAGCGCAGTAAAAATGACCTCCATGCATGAAATGGCTTTGGAGACAATCGAAAAAAAATACTGCTAACCACAATCCAAATCAACCTTCCAATACGGTTCTTTTTTGAAAACGATGGTCCGGTATGTGTGTTTGTATTATGCATGTATTATCCAAATATTCCGACCCTTAACCATTAGTCGTTAATGTATTAAACATCCGCAAAGCTGCAGGATCGATAGCAAAGAATTTCTCATAGGCGTGTTTTGCATTCAAGCCCATTGATATCATTTTCGCTGCATCCAGCCTGTTCCACTTTTCAATCAACTCAATAGTGCCGGCTTCCGTATCATCTGCTACAAAACCGCCATTGCATGTTTCTATTTCATGCCAGATGTTCACCTGGTTACTAATTAAAACAGGCTTTGTACAGGCAAGTGCTTCAACCACTGCAATACCAAAATTTTCCTGGTGGCTGGGCAACACAAAAGCATCACAACCATAAAAAGCCCCCCATTTTGCATTGCCGGTAAGCATGCCCGCGAAGAATACTTTTGATGTTAGTTGCACCTCATTTTCAACCAATGCAAATAATTGTTTACCAAACGCTGTTTCCAACCCTGGACCAGCAATTACAAGGCAAGGCATTTCAGGATAAGCTGCCAGTGTTTTTTTATACGCGTTAATCAGAATATCAACCCCTTTTTTTTCATGTACTCGGCTCAGAAATAAAAAATAATTCCTGTTTTTTAGTAGTGGACAGCATGCTTGAAAAGCACGATTCATTTCTTCATTAAAATTTGGCGGAGCAGGAATACCATATCCAACGTTTAGCTCTTTTTTGGGAGCGTAAGGTGTAAAGGGCTGCCGCGCCAGTTCCAATTCTGCTTCACAGGTAAACAGCACACCATCTGCATTATTTACAACTTTACTTTCAATGAGCTTCCAATAAAACCAGTTTCGCAACGCCTTTATTTTTCTGCCACTGGCCTTTTGAAAATAAGGGTCCAGCATACCGTGTGGCATTACATAAAAGCGGGGTACACTTTTATTATTCATTTGCTTTTTATAAATATCCAGCGCTTGTTTCACCGCATGTGTTTGGTATAGCCATAGGCCATGGGCAATTACCACATCAAATTTTTCAAAGTTGCTTAACAGCCATGGTATAAGAGATGAACTGTATGCCCATGGACCTTTAGCAGGACCAATTGCATGTATTGGGAAACTGGCTTTGTGCAGAAAAGATGCATCGGGCGCATCAAGGCAAACCACCTCGGTATAAGCACCTAATTTAGCCAATGCAGGAATAGAATTTCTAATGCCCTGGCATGGGCCGCCACTTGCAGGATCCATGCTTGTTATAACGCGGAGCATGTTCATGCTTTTTCAGCCCGTAATACGTGGTT
>JBKJNG010000269.1:0-2823 GCA_046596065.1 Phnomibacter sp.
CGGATGAATGCGACCCTGATAACCTGCAGCCGGTGAATATTGCAGAGATCATAGCTGTAGCTGGCAAAGCAGATGAAAAACTGAGTAAGATCTTTTTAAAAGCGGTGGCAGAAGTAAGCTAAGAAGCTATGTCATTACCAGCCTACATAATCCGGTGGTTTAATGCCGTTCAATCTTAAATATACAATCATCTGTGCCCTGTGATGGGTTTGGTGATCGCTGATCAGGTTAATGATCTGAAGTTTGGTTTTGGGGCCTGCAAAAAAAGAAACAGTATCTGCTAAATGTGATGCCTCAAACGATTCTAATGCGCTAATTGCAAAGTCATAGGTTTTGTTTAATACCTGTATAACCTCTTCTTTTTTCTGAACTTGTGTTGCTGCTTTTGTTTCAGGACCTTTAATGTTGGTAATATAAGATGCAGTCAACCAATTCAAATTTGCTGAAATATGCAGCAATTGTTCGCCGAAACTCATTTCATCGGGCACTGGCTTGAAACCATATTTTTCTTCCGGCATAAGTTTAGCCACTTTTAAAGTATATTCTTTTGAATTCTGCAACCTGGAAATGGAAGCATTCAAAAATAAAGTATCAATATTTTGGGCAGTCGCAGTATTCAAAGCAAATAAAAATAGAATAAAAAGTAATCGCATAAGTTTTAATATTGAACCGAAATTAATTAATAAAAAATCATGCTATTATTAATTGGCTTGCGTGCAAATAGAGTTGTGTTTTGAATCCCTTGTTATTGCAAAAAAATAATTCCAATTTGATCGGTTTTAGGTTGAAATATATTTAATAAAAGATTCCCTATCATAGCGCCATATAAGGTCATTCGCACGGGTTTGGATTGTATATAGCAGGTGCGGGTTGTACATCCAATAAATTTCCAGTAAAGGAAACCTGCTACTGTTCCCAAAACTGTCCCGTTTATCGTAAGTACCTTTTTTTAAAAAGTTTTAGCATAGGTTATCTTACTATGTCGGCTTGCACAAGTATCGCATGTTCATACAAATCAAGGTCTGCATCGTATCGATTGCCAGCAGTAATGGCGCCTTTTATTTTTACTATATCACCTGTTTTAATTGATTGAGTATTTGCCGTTGTTGCTTTGGTAAATGTTGCACTTACACCAACCTTAGCCCCCTCGTCTTTCAGCACAATTACTTTTTCTCCGTTTTGATTGTCAGAAATTTTGCTAACACGACCTTCTATTATAAGCACTTTTGAGTTGCCGTCACTTGCCAGATATTTTGCATTAGCTTTACCGGCATCGGTGGTAAATTCACCTACCAGTTCAGACGCTTTTAATTCCGCAAAAGCATTAGTCCCCTGCACATCACGGTGTGGTTTAAAAAAAAGATAAGCTCCTATTGAACCTGCAATTACAACAGCTGCAAGAATTACTAAGCCAAGCCATTTCATTGATTTTTTTGTCATTGTATTAATTTGAAGTTGGTTTTAAAACTTGTCAATCTTTAAAATTGAAAACGCTGAGGTTTTGTGAATCATAATTACACTCCCGGTATATACTAGCATTTTGGTCAAGTAACTTTTCTTTGATGGTAGTGACGGGGTATGTTATAAGACCTTACAAATCTTGGGTTAAATAAAAACCACGAGGCTTGCAGACCTTAAAACGATTCCCGGATACATGCTTTATATTTACGGTTCAAAAGCCCTGTAAAAGATGGAAAAAATGACAGTTAAGGCTGACCCCAAAAAATGGTTTGCACTATATGGAAAGGTGTTGTATCAATACGCTTTGCCAAGGGTAAATGACAATGAAATAGCAGAAGATTTGGTACAGGATACTTTTTTGTCGGCGTTAAAAGGGCTCGACGGGTTTAAGGGAGAAGCCTCGGAAAAAAACTGGTTATTTACCATCCTTAAAAATAAAATAATCGACTTTTATAGAAGGAAGGCTACAGAACAATCCGTTATATCTATGCCTGATTTACAGTTAGCGGAAAATGACTGGTTTGATGAGGAAGGTAGTTGGACTGAAAACAGGATGCCTAATGACTGGCATGCTGCCGATAATCCCACAGAAAGGAAAGAAATACAAAAGATAATCAATTTATGTAAAGACCATCTTAAAGCCCTTCAGCAACATGTTTTCACGCTAAAGTATATGGAGGAAGTGGATTCTGAAGAAATCTGTAAGGTATTAAAAATAAGTCCGTCTAACTATTGGGTGTTGATACACAGGGCCCGGTTGCAAATGCGGGATTGTGTAGAAAAATACTGGTTAAAAAATTGAATGTGTATGAAGCGATTTATGATGAAATACCTGATGCTAAATTGTAAGGAAGCTACTTTACTAATGGCAAAGAAAGAAGAGGGTAAGCTATCCCTCATGGAGAAAATGAAATTATCCATGCATACTTCCATGTGTTCCTTTTGCAGAAAATTTGAAAAGCAAACGAATCAAATTGCTAAAGAAAGCAAACATGTTTATGCAGAAGAAAACATGTCTGTTGCTGCCAAGGATAGCATTATAAGAATGATTGATGAACATTCCTTATAATTTAATTCCGACGTGGAAATAAATTCAAAAATATAAATCCAAAAAAAATCTGTTTATTAGGAAGTTTTTCAATCCGGTTTAAATTCCACGATTAATGCTGATTTTATTATAGTTTTTTCGAATTTTATTTCACCCAGTTTTTTAACCAACCTTCTATTTTGTTTGAACATTTTTTTACCATCGCTATATGATAAAAAGGGGAACCCCTTTTTCTTATTCTTTATAGAAATTTCATAAAGCATTTTCAAGTGCCGGGTAATTTCTTTCCAGGCAAAGAACAGCGAATGTTTTGG
>JBKJNG010000519.1:0-4175 GCA_046596065.1 Phnomibacter sp.
CAAAGCCTATATAAAACTTGGTTTTGGCAACTTCACAACGCCTTATGCAAAAGCCGCTGTTGGTTTTGGTGACGGCGTAAAATCAAACGGTAGTATTGAGGGCGATTATATTTCTTCAAAAGGAAAATTACCATACCAGCAGTTTACAAAATTTGGTATCAGGGGCAGCACAATTTTAAATGTAAACGAAGCAAACGACTTCCGTTTAAATGCTGGGATTGAAGGCTATGGTACTTATCGTTATGGGTTTGCGCCCGATAGCTTAAAGTTTCCGAAAGATTCTTTGAAACTGATGTACACCGATTTTACAGGGGGTGCTTCTTTTTCAAACAGGCGCCAAATCGATGCCGTATTCTGGTACGATCCTTCCGTTGCTTTCCATTTTTTTGGCGACAACAACAGTGGAAAAGAAACACAATTCAATTTTGTGCTGCCGCTCGAAAAAAACATAACGGAAAAAATTGCGGTACAGGTGGGGTTAAGTGGAATGCTCGATAAATTCAATGGCAAAACAACCTCATTTTCAAATAATTTATTTATACTAAATGCGGGTATTAAAACAAGCATTACAGAAAATATTCAGTTGCGTGCAGGCGTGCTGCCATCATGGAATAATAAAGAATTTAAACTACTGCCGGACGTAGAAGCCGACTTTCTGCTGAATGGCAGCGCCTTCGTTTTCCAGGCCGGTTGGAAGGGTTATTATAAAGAGCAAACCTTTCGCAGCCTTGTAGCTTTCAATCCATGGATACAGCAACCCGATTCTATTAACAATACCCGCAACAGCGAATTTTTTGGTGCTGTTAAAGCGGTTGTCGATGAGCATTTTTCTTTTCGGGTAAAAGCGGGCTACGTTGCTATGTCTAATGTGCCTTTGTTTGCAAACGATTTTGGCGACGGTAAAACTTATCGCGTTATCAACGAGCTAAAAATGAATTCGGTAAACCTTACAGGTGAACTGGCTTACATAAAAGGCGAAAAATTCCAGTG
Source organism: Phnomibacter sp. (assembly GCA_046596065.1). Classification (GTDB taxonomy): domain Bacteria; phylum Bacteroidota; class Bacteroidia; order Chitinophagales; family Chitinophagaceae; genus Phnomibacter. Next base: position 991 of record JBKJNG010000519.1, read on the forward strand.
GTACAATTCGGTATCACTTAGTACTTATGGTGGGCTCGATCTTGCGCCTAAGGCCTACGGCCTGTTGCCCTTCGAACTTAAATCTTCCGCCCGTGCCCAACTTATTAAAGACCTCTACCTGAAAGCCGACCTCTATAATTTTATTGGGACCTGGTATTCCGATAAAAATGGAGGCACTAATAAGAGTGGTTCAGGCTTCGATTTAAATGCCGGCGCCGAATTTAAGTTATTCAGCAAAATGGATCTCTGGCTGCAATTCAATAATATTCTCAACCAGAAATATCAGCGCTGGAACCAATATCCGGTTTTAGGTTTCCAGGCAATTGGTGGTGTTATTTTTCACCTGTAAGAAGCTGTTTAAATTTTATTGCTGGAATTACCCATGGGGAAACCTGTGAATGAATTTTAAACAGCTTCTAAGGAATTTCTAAAAACCCCTCAGAAAAGGACTGCCAATTTTATAGCCTTGGAGTTTACTTATTTAAATGAAGGAAGCTATAAAATTGACGTAACACAGTATCAGGGTTTTTTAAAGATGCCTGTGGCAATTTTGGGCCGGGATCTACACACCAATGGTCAGCTTTTGTGCCGGCCGCAAAGGGGTTTCGCCCCGGCTCGTTCCTCACCGTGGCCGGCCTTTTTAAGAGGCCGCCCTTTGTGTCCGGAAGCCCATCAGCAATAGTGCTTAGCCCGGCAGTAATTAATCTACGGCAGCAAAAGGTGGTAAGTTGATAATCAGAAAAGATAACAGAATAAATGATTGAAGCGTTGTTGAATTGGCTTGGAATCATTCAAATTAACAGGTCTCCTTATTCCGCAAAGCTGCAATCTCAAAATCCCTAAATCATACATCTCAAATTGTTTTAATTTGCCCTCATGTTTGGATTGCTTCATCAATACCTGGTAGAAAATCGTAGCGTTTATTTACGTGGCACAGGTCAAATACACTTAGAACACCAGCCCGCCAGCTATGATGTTGCCAATAAGGTTTTACACGCACCACATACTTTAATCCATTTGCATGCCAACGAGCAGGCTGGTAGCTTGCAACCACTTGTGGCTTTTCTCTCCAGCCAGTTGCAGGTTGCAGAGCAAACTGCTTTTTCCTTATACGAGGCTTTTTGTAACCAGCTGCAGCACGATATTGAGAACAAAACGCACGTGACTTTTACCAGCCTTGGTGTGTTTAAAAAAGACGCTGTCGGCTCAACGGTTTTTTTGCCCGATAAGCGCTTGTCAGCTTATAACACCCATGTGCAGGCCCATAGGGTAATAAGGCATGGCACCACGCACAATATGATGGTAGGTACCCGCGAAACTACCAACACGGCTATGATTGAAATGCTGCAGGACCAGCAAACCGACGAACCGGTAAACGGCCGCTGGTGGATAGCTGCGACGATCCTGGGAGTGGTTGCAATTGTGCTGATCCTCTTAAAAAAGATGCAGTTTGTCTAGCAGAGATATTGCTTTTACTTTCCAAACTTTAATTGTTTGCGGTTAGCCAGCCAGCTTTCAAATTGCTGCAGGTTTAAGCTGCTTAGGTTTTGGGCCGGGGTCAGCATTCCTTTTTGTGCGGCAAGTACCCCATTCCTGATATCTTTAAAACCTTCCGTTGAATGCGCATCCGGATCAATTGAGATAATAACGTTTTTTGAAAGAGCGTACGGAATCCAACGCCAGTCCATATCAAGCCTTCTTGCATGGGCATTTAGTTCAATTGGCACGCTATTCGCGGCACAGGCATCAATAATCCTTTTATGGTCAACAGGGTAGCCGCTTCGGCTTAGCAGTAATCTGCCAGTCATGTGGCCCAATATGGTGGTGTAGGGGTTCTCAATGGCCTTTAGTAACCTTTCTGTTGCCCGCTGTTCACTCATCTTTAAAACCGAATGTACGGAGGCAATTACAAGGTCGAAGTTTGCCAGTATTTCTACCGGATAATCAAGGCTGCCATCTATAAGAATGTCACTTTCAATACCCTTGTAAATTTTAAATGGGGCAAGTTGGTTATTCAAGGCATCAATTTCCAAATGTTGCGCGGCAACTCTATCGTTACTTAAGCCGCTGGCATATCCGGCACTTCTGCTGTGATCACTAATTACAAGGTATTCAAAACTTTGTTTAATGGCATCTTCAGCCATTAGCAGCAGTGTCTGTTTACCATCGCTCCAGGTACTATGGCTGTGTATTATCCCTTTGATATCTTTTGTTGTTATTGGTGCGGGAATATTTTTGTTTGCGGCAACTTCAAAAATGTTTTCATCTTCCCGCAGGTAGGGCGGAATAAATGGCAAACCAGCGCTTTCGAATATGTTATTTTCTACATGTATGTTGCTTCCGGAAAGATCAATATTTGAGTATTGAAGCTGGAAAAAATTGATAAAACCGAAAGATCCGGTGGTTAAAAATAGCGTTGCAGCAACTTTTTGTTTTTCGCAGCAATGAAATTGTAAGACCGGTCCAAGCTCCATCCTGTATTTTAAAACGCCCGGTTCTTCAACAGAAAAATGAAAACCTGGTTGTTGTTCAAAAAAATCTTTTAATACCGTTATTGAAAGATCCGTCACAAATTCAAGTTCTTCCAATGTTTCTGCCTGCCTTCGAAAATCGCCGGTTATATAAATTTCATTTGATGAAAATTCTGATTGCAACAATTGTAAAACAGCTTCTGCAAACGGTGCGGCTTCTTTGTATAAAAAAAATCCCTGCTTGCTTAAATAAAAATCAATTGAGTCTTTTACATTTTGTTCTGTTTTATCGCCAAAACCTTTGTAACGCGATAACCGGTTTTCATTGCAGGCATACAACAATTCACCAACCGATTCAATTTCCATTTCTTTCCAGATGATGTTTATTTTTTTTGGACCAATTCCTTTTATGTTCATCATCTCCAAAATACCCGGAGGCGTATCTGCTATGTATTTTTCAAGAACCGGTAGTTTGCCTGTTGCAAGTAATTCAATAATTTTCTTTCCCGTTGCATCTCCAATACCACGAATGGCTGAAATGCCCGCTGTATCCATGTTTGAGAGCTGTTCGGATAATTTTTCAATTTGAAAAGCGGCATTAAAATAGGTCTTTATTTTAAAACTGTTTTCACCGTGTATGTCCATTATTTTGGCAAGCAATGAAAACACGTCAGCTATCTGGTAATTGTCCATATATCAAATGTAATACATGCC
>JBKJNG010000546.1:0-6365 GCA_046596065.1 Phnomibacter sp.
CCGGAACGGTTAGCAGATCAGAAAACTATGTATATCATGTAGAAAAAGATTTAACAGGAGATACAGTAAATTATGCTGCATCTCATACGGTTCAGAATCCGGTGACTTCGCTTTCAAAAGAAGCATATACAGAAACGGAAAGGCTTTATCTTATTAACTGTGCCATTTGCCATGGAGCAAAACTGGATGGTAACGGTCCATTATGGAAAGATGGTTCGGGTCCTTTTCCTGCTAAACCAGCCACGCTTGTGGGTGATGCTAAATATGTTGCAATGAGCGAGGGAACAATGTATTATTCTGTTACTTACGGCCGCAACCTGATGGGCAGTTATGCGTCGCAACTTACACCACAGCAACGTTGGGATATTATTTACTATATAAAAAATAAACAGGGCGTTAAAGGTGGATCAACAGCGGCCTCCGCTACAGATTCTGCAACAACTGCAGCCAAATAAGTATCTGCGCAATCACTTACATCACACTCACTAACCTAGCATTACTAAATCAACTGATTAATATTTATAATGGCTTCTTACAGTAACAAATTCGTACAGCCTGAAGGCATGAAGAAATGGGGAATGGGATTATCAGCAGTTGGTGCCCTTACCCTGCTTGCAGGTATATTTTTCCTGGGGTTTAGTAAAGATGAGCATAGTGTAACCCGCTTTTGGGCCGTGCTATTGCAGAATAGCACCTATTTTTTGCTTTCAGTTAATGCGGCGATGTTTTTTCTTTGTGCTACTACATTAGCGTGGGCAGGTTTCACGGTTAGCTTCAGGCGTGTTGCAGAGGCGATTAGCACACTCGTTCCTATTTTTGGCATACTGGCATTCATAGTTTTAATGTCGTTGGTTTTTGGCCATCAGCATCATATTTATCATTGGTTAACGCCGGAAGGTGATAAGGTGCTGGAAGGAAAAAGTGGGTTTTTAAATCCAACTTTTTTTACGGTATGGACCATCATTACCATCGCGGGCTGGAGTTACCTTGGTCACAACATCCGTAAAATAAGTCGTGAAGCAGATGAAAATCCGATGAGTGTTGGAGAAGGAAAGAAATGGGTTTTTAAGAATACAGTTAATGCTGCTTTTTACATCGTGCTCTTTGCTTTAACGGTTGCCTCTTCCATTCCATGGTTGTGGTTAATGAGTGTAGATGCCCATTGGTATAGCACAATGTATAGCTGGTATACTTTTGCTTCTACGTTCGTTGCTGGTTTGGCGCTGATTGCATTGTTTATTATTTATCTTAAAAACCAGGGGCATCTGCCATATACAAATGAAGAACACCTGCATGATATTGGTAAGTTCATGTTTGCGTTTTCAATATTCTGGACTTACCTATGGTTTAGCCAGTTTATGCTTATTTGGTATGCCAATATTCCGGAAGAAACCAAATATTTCCGACCACGAATGCTGGGTGAATACAGGGGATTATTTTGGTTAAATCTTATTCTAAACTTTGTTACGCCGTTCCTTATTTTGATGAAAGCTGGCGCCAAGCGTAATTACAGCATTATGACGTTTGCAGCAATCATTATCATATTTGGTCACTGGCTGGATTTTTTCCTGATGGTTATGCCTGGCCCATTGGGCGATCATGCTACTATCAGCTGGTTTGAATTGGGAATTGCTGCGGGGTATGTTGGTATGATTGTTTGGTTGGTTGGTCGTGCACTTGAAAAAGCTCCGCTTGTTCCATTGCACCACCCATTCCTGAAGGAAAGTATTATACATCACGTTTAAGTTTTATCAGTTATTAAATACCAGGAGTATTAATGTTCTGATTTTGCGTTGAAAAATTCAACAAATAAACATCTGCGATTAAAAGCAGGTAATTTTACAACCGATATTAAGGGAGATAAAATATGAATATCTGGATGTTGCTGGCGGTAGTTGCAATGATCTTTTTGGTGATCTTTCAAATTGCCAAAGCCAGCGAATATGTTAATGTGCTCAAGGGTGAGAAAAAAAGTCGTGAACAGGGCAACAAGATCAATGCATTTTTGATGTTGGCCTTTTTAATTGTTGGTTTGGCTGGTGCCTACTGGTGCCATAAAATACTTACCCCTCATACTTTGTTTCCGCAAGGTTCAGCTTCCAAGGAAGGTGAACAGATTGATTTTATGTTTATAGTCACTATGTGGGTAACGGGTGTTGTTTTTGTCGCTACGCAAATCTGTTTATTTCTTTTCTCCTATTTATACCAGGAAAAAGAAGGTCGCAAAGCAGTCTACCTGCCACATAACAATAAGCTGGAGATGATTTGGACAATTGTTCCTGCCATTTTCCTGACTGTACTGGTAGTAATTGGATTACGCCACTGGTTTAAAATAACTGGTGATCCTCCAAAGAATGCGATGGTTGTAGAAATTACAGGTCAGCAATTTGGGTGGACGTACCGTTACCCGGGTAATGATGGTGTGTTAGGCAAGCGTTCTTTCAAACTTATCAATCCTGAGCATAACAATGGCTTGGGCCAGGACTGGAACGATAAAGCAAACATGGATGATAAAATGCCAACTGTGATGCTACTGGTTAAAGACAAACCCGTTAAGTTGGTTATTGGCAGCAAAGATGTAATTCATGATGTTGGTCTTCCTCATTTCAGGTTAAAAATGGACGCAGTTCCCGGAATTCCTACTACTTTATGGTTCACACCAAAATGGACAACGGCTGAAATGCGCAAAAGATTAAATAATCCCGAGTTTGAATTTGAGATTGTTTGCGATCAGCTTTGCGGTCAAAGCCATTACGCTATGCGGGGTGTAATACAGGTTGTAACGCAGGAAGAATTTGATTCGGAGTTGTCTAAAATTAAGCCTAACTATTATGCAGCCTTTCCTGATAAGGATCCGGCTAACAAGCCAGCGGCAAAACCTGACAGTTCGGTAGCAGTAACCATAGCAGCGGTTGCTCCAACAGGTAAAACAAGCAGGTAAAAACTTTTAACGGTGTTCAATCGTTTATAACTATAGAAATTTTTTAGATTATGAGTCAGGAAGCAGCGCTGAATCCAGAGGCAGGAGCAATTACTGTTCCCGGAGTGCATCATGATGAACACCAGGTTCACCATCACGAAGAGAGTTTTGTAACTAAATATATTTTTAGCCAGGATCACAAAACGATTTCGAAGCAATTCTTAATAACGGGTATCATTTGGGCGATCATTGGCGGTTTATTTTCCGTTTTATTTCGCCTGCAACTTGGTTATCCGCAATCATCTTTTCCATGGCTTGAAGATATCCTGGGCCGCTGGGCAGAAGGTGGGAAAATTAAGCAGGAATTCTATTATGCATTGGTAACCATGCACGGTACGGTACTGGTGTTTTTTGTATTAACAGCCGGTTTAAGTGGCACTTTCGCCAACCTTTTAATTCCCCTGCAGATCGGTGCGAGAGATATGGCAAGCCCATTGCTGAACATGCTTAGTTACTGGTTTTTCTTTGGTGCAAGCGTGGTAATGGTATCATCTTTATTTCTTCAAACAGGTCCTTTTAGCGGCGGCTGGACAGCCTACCCCCCGCTAAGCGCTTTGCATGATGCTTCTGAAGGTTCAAAACTAGGTGCTGACTTATGGATAACAGCGATGGCTTTATTTGTGGTCTCATCCTTATTGGGTGGGTTAAACTATATTGTTACTATTCTTAACATGCGCACAAAGGGCATGACAATGACGAGAATGCCGTTGACTATGTGGGCGCTTTTCTTTACTGCGGTTCTTGGGGTATTGAGTTTTCCAGTTCTGTTTAGTGGCTTTATTTTGTTGCTTTTTGACCGTAACCTGGGTACAAGCTTTTACCTAAGTGATATCTATGTTCAATCCACGCAACAAATATTGCCCAACGAAGGCGGCTCAGCTATTCTCTACCAGCATTTATTCTGGTTCCTTGGTCACCCCGAAGTTTATATCATCCTGTTGCCTGCAATGGGTATGGCATCGGAGATATTATCAACCAATGCCAGAAAGCCAATCTTTGGTTATATGGCCATGGTAGGCTCATTGTTTGCAATTACCATACTTGCCTTCCTTGTTTGGGCCCATCACATGTTTGTAACCGGGTTGAATCCGTTTCTTGGTTCTTTCTTCGTCTTACTTACGCTTTTAATTGCGGTTCCTTCAGCTATAAAAGTGTTCAACTGGCTTACAACTATATGGCGTGGCAACATCAGGTTTACGCCGGGTATGTTGTTTGCACTTGGCTTTGTAAGCTTGTTTATCAGCGGTGGTTTAACAGGCATTTTTCTTGGTAATTCCGCTCTCGATATTCACTTGCATGATACTTATTTTGTAATTGCGCATTTCCATATTGTGATGGGCGTTGCTTCTTTCTTTGGAATGTTCGCAGGTGTTTACCATTGGTTTCCCAAGATGTTTGGCAGATACTTAAATAATACACTTGGATACATCCACTTCTGGGGAACTATTATTTGTGCGTACATGATTTTCTGGCCAATGCACTACGAAGGGCTTGCCGGTATGCCGCGTCGTTATTATGATTTCAGCCAATGGCAGAGTTTTAAGCAGTTTGGTGATTTAAATACTTTTATCACCATTGTTTCTATTCTTAGTTTTACACTACAACTGTTGTTTGTGTTTAATTTCTTCTTTTCTATTTTTAAAGGAAGAAAGCTAACAACCATGAACCCATGGAATAGCAACACGCTTGAGTGGACTACGCCAATTAAAGCAGGACATGGTAACTGGCCTGGAGAAATACCTGAAGTATATCGCTGGGCATATGATTACGGTAAAGATGGCGTAGATCATATTCCGCAAACAGTGCCCGTGGGGGAAGATGAAAGTCATCACTAAGTTGTGTTAGTAGCTTTATTATAAAACATTTTATATTGAAAAATACCCCCGCTTTGATGGGGGCATTTTTTTGCCGGTACATTTGCGCACAATTTTTTTTGAACCTGAAATTCAATGCAACCTGTAAAATCTGCTTCTAATGTTAGTGGTCTTTCTGCAAAAGTGAAAGACTATATGTTATTAATAAAATTTACGCTTAGCCTTACCGTAGTTTTTTCAAGTGTTTTAAGTTACCTGTTAGCCCCAAATGTTCAGTTTAATTTAAAAATGGTTTTGCTGCTAACCTTAGGCGGCATGTTAGTGACTGGCAGCGCCAATGCCATTAACCAGGTGACCGAAAAAGATACCGATGCGCTGATGAAACGAACAGGTTCAAGACCTGTAGCCGCTGGTAGAATGAGCGTTGCAGAAGGCTGGGCTTTTGCCATTGGAAGTGGAATAGCCGGCTGCATCATACTCTGGTACTTTTTTAATTGGCAGGCAGCTTTGTTATCGCTATTCAGCCTGTTTGTATATTCTTTTATTTACACACCATTAAAGAAAGTGAGTGCCATCTCAGTGCTAATTGGAGCCTTTCCTGGTGCTTTTCCCTGCCTGATAGGTTGGGTAGCCGGAGCGGGTGCTTTTACGGCCGGTGGATGGGTGTTATTTGCCATTCAGTTCCTTTGGCAATTTCCTCATTTTTGGGCAATAGCATGGGTAGCATATAACGATTACAATAAGGCTGGGTTTAAACTATTACCTAACCAAAACGAACCTACCCGGCAAACGGCTGTGCAAGCTATTGGTTATGCATTAATGATGATACCTTTAGGATTTCTACCCGTTTATTTTAATATGTCAGGATCGTTTAGTATGTGGCTTTTATTGGCGGCAAATATTGCTATGGTAGTTCAATGCATCCGGTTGTATAAGGATATGACCACTAAAGCAGCAAGAAGAGTAATGTTTAGCAGCTATATCTATTTGCCCGTTGTTTTGCTATCGCTTTATGCTGATAAGATGTGAAGTCGTTTAAATAAGTACAATGTCTGCATCTAAAAAACAATACAATGTTTTCTTTGTTTAATTAAATGTAATAGTAACAGGACAGGTAGGAAAAAGTAGGATTAAGGTTATTTTTGAAATATAAATAAATGAGTAGTAAAGTGGAAAATGTTATGCAGTTCACCGATCAAAAGAAACGTATTCATCCTTATAAATTTACTTTATGGGTAGCTATGGGCAGCATTATTATGATGTTTGCAGGATTTACAAGTGCCTATATTGTAAAACGTAACCAGGTTAACTGGCAGGGGTTTGATTTGCCGGTAATCTTTTGGTACAGCACTGGCGTTATCTTTATTAGTAGCCTGACAATGCAGGCTGCTTTGCGTAATTTCAGGCAACGCCGTTTTGCAATATATCGCCAGTTAATGATTGCTACAGCAGTGCTTGGAATTGCATTTATCATTATGCAATTCATGGGCTTTACCATATTAAATAATAGTGGTGTTAAGTTGATAGGGCAGGGAAGTAATGTTGCCGGTTCATTCCTGGCAGTTATAGCC
>JBKJNG010000121.1:0-3178 GCA_046596065.1 Phnomibacter sp.
TGTCAATTACCTTTTTGGTAAATGTACTTCCGCCATCATGCATCGTGCACTTCCACCGCCATTACTTTCAATCGTACCAAGGCTTGAATGAATAATAGGATTATATGATTGAAGCAATGAAATTTGTTCTGCAGTTAATGATTTGTATGCCTGTGATGACATGATTAAGAAATGCTCACCATTTTTGTTTTGAACCTGCAGCATATTGCCGGCAAAATGATTCAGCTGGTCTTGCGTTATATCAATCAATTTTTTTCCTGATGCAACAATTGTATCAATAACCAATTGCTTTTCTTTTTCATTAGGAATGGATGCCAAACAAATAACAACATACTGGTCCCCCACACACATCATTACATTGGTATGATAAATTTCTTTTCCATTTGTATCAACCGAACTAAATGCAATTGGTTGATAATCTGCTTTGCGGCAAAAGTCCTGTAGAATATTTATGTCTGTTCTTGGTGAGATGCAGGCATAAGCAATTTTCTGATCGCGGTCAAGTACCATGCTTCCGGTTCCTTCCAGGTATTTTTCACTTGCCTCATAACCTGAAAGATCAATGGTTTTTTTTATATTAAAATGTTCAGCGATGGTTTGTATAACGTTTGGTTTTCTTTCAAGCCTGCGGTTTTCTGCAAACATGGGATAAAGAAAAATAGTTCCGTCATCATGAAAAGATATCCAGTTGTTTGGAAAAATAGAATCCGGTGTGTGCGGTTCATCGGTATCATTCACTACTGTTACATCTATGCCCTTGTTACGAAGTTTTTCCACAAAAGCATCAAACTCCTGCAATGCTTTTTCCTGCACATCATCCTGTATGCTTTTTACCTGGAATGCATTGTTCACCGCTGTTTGCGCATTATAACCAAAACGTACAGGCCGAATCATAAGTAGGTTAGCAGTGGTATGCATAAAATACAATTTTTTGATATCTGATGTCTGATATCTGATTTGTGAAATTTAAACCTTGATTGTATTTGTTCTTGCTCCCCTTTAGCGATTGGGGGTTTACAAATTCTCTCTTAACAACGGCATACTCATGCAATGAAAACCTCCTCTTGCTCTTGATAATTCTGCTGAAGGCATCAGGATGATTGTATCCTTCATTTTTTCAGGACTATTCGTTCCTTTTTCAAACTGGTTTAATAATTCTTCTGCAGTAATTGCTCCAAAACCAGCCGCTTTAAATGCTTCAACAGTTTTATCGTTACGATCGTAACCCAATACAACACCTTCTTTTAAAGCCAGCAGGTTGCAGCTGTCTGTCCATTGTTCACGGGCATCATAAGGAAACTCGTTGTTGCCGGAAAATATCATGCGTACATCTTCTTTTTTACAACCAAGATCGGTTACACTTATATCAATCAACAACTCTTCAAGGCTATCAAAATGCACAGGTTCTTCAACATTTTTCCTTTTGAATTGCGTGATCTTTAATTTATCATCTTTTTTATTATTACTGTCAAGTATTCTTTCTATGCCATCACTGTCAAGGTGTTTTATTGTATTGCGTGAAAAAATGCCGAGCATTACCCACACATTGCGTTTTACTTGTGTAAATACGGTGTCAATATGCATGTAATCACGTTTCTTGGGTATTTTGATAACAGTAACTTTTTTCACTACTTTTTTCGCGAACAATAATTTAATTGTTTGATGGGCAGCTTCCCAGCTGGTACGTTCGCTAACACCAATCAATAAATGATCGGCGCTTACAACCATTACATCTCCGCCTTCCAATGTTATCTTTCTTTCATCGCCTTCGCGTGGCAATAAAAAATGATGGTGGGAATCTGGAATCTCGATAATGTTATGGCGGTATTCAGCAAAAAAAGGATGATTAAAAAAAATGTATTTTGCAAGTAACGCTTCGCGGGTACGTGCTTTTTTTGCCGGCTTGTTTAGCAAAACAAAATCATTAATTACAATACCAATATCACGGGTAAAAATGAAATTTGGAATAGGAGGGAAGATCATTTCGTTCTCGTTCATGGTGCCACTTACAAATATTTTTGCGAGCTGCTCAGGCGAGTAATCAAGTAACCTTGTTTGCGTTACATAACTGCAATTTTCAATGGCGCTTACAGAAGCTGTCAGCTTCATTTTTATATCATCGTGCTGCAAAATATCAGCCAGCAGCCATTGCAGTTCCACCACTTTATCCGAACGAAAAAAGGATGCGTTATCTGGTTTGTAAAAGCTGCGGCGTGCAGAAAGATGATCAATCTTTTTTAATTTGCCAGCCACTTTTCCGGGGTCGAGAAAGTACAAAAGGATTTTTGTGTAAAAATCATATTCTTTGCGGCGAATCGTTTCCAGGTGAACAATGTCTTCAAACAACCAGTCCTGCGCCTTTGAGGGAACAACTTTTCCAAGGCCACTATCGGGGCTGTGCACCAATAAACGTTTCAACGTTCCTACTTCTGAGGTTACCATCAGTGGTGTAGCAGATTTCTTTTCCATAAAAGTCTTTTATATGTTCAATGGCTGTAATAGTTTCTGCGATATAGCATTTAATTACAGCATCGGGAAGCATTCAAAAACGCTGACAGCCGGGAGGATAAGAAATTCGAGCTGGTCAATCGTAACGGCCCTTCAACCGAAAGGACGAAGTTAGGGTTTATAAATTCACCTCAAAATTTGCCATTGGAATTATAGATGAGCATTGTTACGTTCCTAATTTGATATAAGTTTTATCCGTTTTTAAATTAAATTAAGAATTTATGAAAAGCATCAAAGCACTTTCGTTATGCAAACAGATTATTAACCTATCGCATAATTTTATTGATGTTGATTCTGATAGTTGATGTTTTAGAAATATAAATTCATCTGGCATTAAATTGATATTTTAAAATCTATACGGCAAACGATAATTTTAAACCAGGCAATTGCTTAGGTAATTTTCTAAATTATGAATTACAATCGGGTACCGAAGGTTGAACTGCATTTACATTTGGATTGTTCATTAAGTTATGATGTTGTAAAAAAGACTAACCGTTCTGTTACGTTGGAAGATTACCAGTCGTCTTTTATTGCACCACCAAAATGCACTGACCTTGCCGATTATATCAGCCGTGCTATAAAAGGCTTTGAACTTATGCAGACTAAAGAGCAATTGCGTTTGGTAACGTTGTCTGCTTTTAATTGCTGAAACAAATCAAGCGTTACCAAA
>JBKJNG010000120.1:0-5860 GCA_046596065.1 Phnomibacter sp.
CTGTCGTTTCATAAAAAAAATTATTTAATGTCCCACAATTTTTTTGTAAAGATCTGCTACCTTTTAGCGGGCAGCAGGTATTAAGGGTGTTAAGGATATTGCAGGATTTTCGTGTGCTGTGTTTCCATACCAGTTTATTTTTTTACTGAAATGCATGGCAATGGCGAGCAGTACAAATAAGCCGATACTACCTGCGAGCAACGCGGTGTCTTCCAACTGTATAAGCACGTAAATAAAACCATAGAGTATACCAAGAAATGTCGAAAGCACGCCACTCGTTTTGTAAGATGAAAACATGGATGCGGCATACATGCCAATAAGTAAAATTGTGGCTGATGCAGCTATAACATAAGCAAGGTTAAAACCAATAAACTCTCCAATTGAAAGCAGCAATGTGTAAAAAATAATGAGTGCGAGACCCACTAAAATATACTGCACCGGGTGTACTTGTTTTTTCTGCATCAACTCAATTATAAAAAACATGGCGAACGTGAGACCGATAAAAAGAACGGCATATTTTACACTGCGGTTTGTTTTGGAATATTGGTCAGCTGGCTGCACCATGCTTACGCCAAATGCCATACTTTCTTTCCTGGCATCTGTATTAAACAGCTGGTTTAAAATGGGCATATTGGCTTTGTTAAAACTCCATTTTGCCACAAAGCCGTCTTTGGTTACCGTTCTTTCTTTTGGTAAACTGCTGCCGTCGAAAGAAGGATTTGGCCATGGTGATACAATTTCAAACTTGCTGTCATCACTCAAGGGAAGAAAGTGTAATTGTTCGCTGCCTTTGATCTTAATATTTATAGCAAAAGCAATGGGCTGAGAGAAAATTTCCGGCGTAATTATCACTGGTACAGACAGACCCTGTTTGTCTATTGCGTAATCGGGCAATCCTGGTTCAAGGTCGTAGGCCTGTCCATTAAATGTGGCACTGATTTTTTCTTCAATGCCTTTGAAATCGCTGATGCCAACGCAAAATGTTGCCTCGTTTAAGAGCATGCTTTCTGGCCTAATATCCTTCGCTGGTTTTACAACCATATTTCCCGAAAGATTGATATTGCTTTTATACAACAACACATTATAGATGCTGCGTTTTCTAACTTCTGGTTGCATATCGGCCTTTACGTTAAGCGTATTAGCAGGTACAAAAAGTTCTTTGCGAACTGTTATTTGTTTGCCGGTATCGTTAAGCACAGTTTGGAAATATGGAATGCATAAATAAGGTGTGGTAAGGGTTTGAGCCGACGCCCATTTTGCACTCACTTCCTGAACCACATCTTTGTGCCGTTGTTCACGTTCCTGCACAAGGTTGCTGATGTATGCAGTTGGTATAAGCATGCCAAGTATAAGGCCTGCAGTAATGGCCGCTTTAATCAAAATTTTGTTGTAAGAATTGCCCGGATTTGCAGTTGTAAAAGATTCTGTCGATTCGTTTTCAAATGATGGTCGGTTGTCCATGAGATCTGTTTTAATTTGATGAAATGATTGTTGGGTATGGGAAAGTGATATGCTTGCTGCTTTTTGTTGCAGTGAAAAAAGATTCGATCTGTTGTGTAGTTGGGACGAAATCAAATCACCATCATACACCCATTTAGTAGCCCGGTTAATGCTGCATAACACTGCCACTATATTACAGGCGAATAAAATGCCCGTTACTGCCAGGCAAGTTTCCATGGCCTTTTGAAAACGGAGATTTTCATAATCGAATACATCAATAGCACCCGCTATTATACCATAAGGCAAGCAGGTCAAAAACAGCAACAAAAAAAGTAATTGCCATTTGGTAGAAGAATAAGCCCGCTTTCTTTTTATGAATGGAAGCAAAATGATTAAAACCACTAATGCAGGCAGGGTTGCAACCGCCGCCACCACTGTAGCTGGCAAGGCCCATAATATTTCATTGTAGTTATTATTGTAAAAAGAAACAACAGCAAAACCTGCTCCAAAAGCAAGGATTGTGAGAAACCAAATGCGTACAGAAAGTGTTGTGGTTGACATAAATAAAAGTGCTTTGAATTTCAAAGTATAGATATAAAAAAAATTACTTCGTTCCTTTTATCATTTGCTCCAATGCATCCAGGTGTTGTTTAAAAGCTTTCTCACCCGCCCTGGTTACCTTGTAACTGGTGTTTGTTTTTCTTCCAATAAAGCCCTTGTAAACTTTAATAAAACCAGCATCCTCCAGTCCTTTAAGGTGACTGGCTAAATTGCCATCCGTAACCTGTAACAATTCTTTTAATTCGTTGTAATTCACTTCCTCATTTACAGCAAGGCTGCTCATAATACCAAGGCGTATACGGCTGTCGAATGCTTTATTAAGATTTGATATGTTGATGGAAGATGCCAATACAGTGTAGTGTTTTTTACAGGAAAAAAATTGAGTCGGTATATCGTTAGTTGAGCTCGTACCGAAACCACATTAGCATACCATACAGTATATGTAATACGCCAAAACCGAAGGCCCAAAAGTAAATGCCATAACCGGGATAAAACAAACAAATAGTGCCTGTGATTAGTTGGGCATAACCAAGCCATTTTATTTCTCCCAACGTGTATTTAGATGCATTAACAAGTGCCAACCCGTAAAACAACAAACAACCTGGCGCTATTAGACCGAACGCACCCGCCTGCATTAATTTTAAAAGGTACAAACCTCCAATAGACATAGGCACAAACATGCTTACCGACAAACGTCGTGCAGCAATGCCCCACAATGGCGTTCCGCTTTTTTTGCTTTTTAAGTAAGTAAAAAAGAAAGCTAACAATATAGCAGCCGCAAGGGTAATAACAGCGATCTGCAACAGCTGGCTGTCCATATAATCTCTAATATTTAATGGTTGACCAACAATTGAATCATCCACACCGTAATGTTTCCGCAAACTATCGTGATCGACTTTGCTACGGTCAATAACACTATTTCCAAACCATGCACCTACCAATGCACAAATACCTGCTGCAACACCACTCCATCCGCTAAGGCTTATAAAACGGCTGCTCCGTTCCATCATGGTCCTGATCTCTTTCAGGGTGTCGAGTGATTGTTGCCGGGTATCCATAAAAGTGCTTTGAAATTCAAAGTAATGCTAGAATTTAATACATTCCAAAATATTTTTTTTGAAAAATAATAAGGTGAGGAATGCTGCAAAGCGGCAGCGCCGGGGATCGTCAATCTAATCTCCGGTAGCGGGTTCCGATATAATCTACAAAATCGGGTTCAAATCCCTGCTGGCGTATAATGGTTTGTATTTGGGCCCGGTGATGAATGGAATGATAGTTAAGCTGCAGTGCAATATCTAACGGACTGGCGGCCCAGCGTGCGCCATCAAAGCCGGCAAATTCCACCTCCTTTTCCAGTTGTTCATCGGACAGGCCGTTTATATAATTCAACCATAAAGCAAGGCTTTTCTCCCACTCCGTTTGTAATGCTTCCAACGAATACAATGGATTCCACCAACTCATTGTAGCTGCCAAAGGATCTTTCATAATGCGGGCCATCCATTTATACTGGCTGTTTATCAAATGGCTGAATAGTTTTATTGCTTCGCTTCTATCTGGCAGCAGGCTGATTTTTTCCACTAGTTTTCTATTGGTGGCATCGTTATACCTGAAGGTATTTAGCAGGTAAGATTTCATGTGCAAAACTTTTATGAAAAAAATATTTTCTTCTGATCTGAACAAATGATTATTGCAAAAACGAACCTACATTTTGGAGCCATTTCCCTCTCTCTTTTGTATACAGGCTTTCGTGTGCACTGTTCCCGTAGATCACTAATTTTTTTGCGGTTTTAATATTGTTGTAAACAGCATTGGTTTCATTAATGGTTACCCGCGGATCGAGGCGGCCCCATTGTAACAACACCGGGCATTTTATTTTAGCCGCATATTCCCATGGCTTGTAGTTAAAGGCCCATTCACCATTTAATGTGCCTCCCCAAAATGTTAGCAATGACCCTAAAGAAGCTGGCAAACCCATAGTTGCTAATTTACCTTTTGTTGCATCCAGCATGCTCCCAAAGGGCATTTCAAGAATAATTTTTGAAGGTTTAATATCGTAATCGTTTATAGCTTTTGTAACAGTGGCAGCGCCCATGGATACACCAAACAACACAATATTTTTTTCGCCGGTTTTTTGAACATAATCGTAAGCAGCTTTTACATCGGCGCTTTCCTTTATACCTATTAAACACTGCTCACCACCGCTATTGCCATGCGCCCTGAAATCGACCATAAAAACATTATAGCCCATCTTCATAAATGCAGCGGCTTCCGGCAATATGACGCTCTTACAATTGCCATGGCCATGGAACATAATTACGGTTCCCTTGTGATAGTTAAGCGTGTTGCGCAGTGCTGCAGGTGAGTCTGTAAAATATCCGGTGCAGGGGATGCTCCATGCTTCCAGTTTAACGCCGTCATCAGTAGTTAGCGCCACAACAGTATATGGTGCAGATGGAACCGAATCGTTTAACCGTTTCGGAATTTTATTGCCGGCCAATATAAAACCAGCTGTCGATAAAAATCCTGTTTGCTGTGGTTGCCTCAAAGCAGGATCGTTATAGAAATGCGTAAACTTCCAAGCGTGCAATGCAAGTATGAGGTTTATAAATAGAAAGAGGTACAAAAAGGTTTTTAAAAACAGGCGTACAAACCTTGTACCACGGTACGATTCAGACATAGCAATTGATATTATACCAAGAATACAAATAATACCTGCAAGAATTACAAACCATTTCAAAAAGCGTGCATGTAATTTTTACAAGAGGCATAATACTTACCTTCAATTAATATGGCGATGTTATTAAATATACACCCCGATACTCCACCTGCACGGCTTATTGAACAGGCCGTTGCATGTCTTCGCGGGGGCGGAGTTATTATCTATCCTACCGATACTATTTATGGCCTTGGCTGGAGTATTTACCAGCATAAGGCTATTGAAAAAATTGCCCGTATCAAACAGATTGATCCTCAAAAGGCACAGTTCAGTTTTGTTTGCAGTAACCTGAGTGATCTTAGCAAATATGCCCGGCAACTGGATACGCCTTCCTACCGTCTATTGAAGCAATACCTGCCGGGTCCATATACTTTTATTTTGCCCGCCAGCAGGGAGGTGCCAAAAATCTTGCAAAGCAAAAAGGCGACGATTGGTTTACGTATTCCCGATAATAAAATTGCCATGGCTATTGTGGAAGCTTTGGGACACCCGGTTTTATCGACTTCCTTACCGGGCGAAATGGTGGAAGAATATACCGACCCTGAATTGATAAAAGAGAACTTTGATAAACTGGTTGACATTGTAATTGACGGTGGCACCGGTGGCATGCAACCTTCTACCATTATTGATCTTACAGGCGATGAACCGGTGGTAGTAAGACAGGGCAAAGGCGTATGGGAAGAATAAAAATGTGCCTTAATGCTTAGTTCTTATTGTCTTAAGAAATTGATCAATGCTCAATTTTCAGCACTCAATGTTTAATGAAATACAATCAAAAGAGAAGGAGCCGTTGGAAGAAAAAGAACAGCAGTACAACAGATACATTTTACGCAGTATAACCGGTTGCCGCATTTACAAAGCACTGCATTTGCGGTGCTTTTATCTTTTATGTACCCCCGGTTACAGAATATAACAAGCAGGTAATATTTTCGCTACCAATTATGGCCTAAGCATAAAGCTTTTGGTCATTGTGCACGATAGCTTATCTTTTCATTCCTAAAAATGATTGCTATGACCATTGCTTCTCAACTTTTTTTGCCCATTTCGTTCACCAACTTTCATTTAGCAAAAAACACAACACAGTTAGTGTTAGCTGGCGATATTGCTGGACGAAATGGGCAAAAAAAGTTGAGAAGCAATGGT
>JBKJNG010000273.1:0-7775 GCA_046596065.1 Phnomibacter sp.
AGCAATAGAATAATTCACCTGCTGTTGCCAGTAAGTTGTCGATGGTTGTGCAATCGCCTGTAGCGATAAAAAGCAAATATTCAGCAATAATAAAAAGGCATTCCTCATTCTGCGGCGGAAATTACGGATCAATGAGCAGATGGGCAATCCTTATACGAAGGATAGAACGCGAATGACACGGATGATCAGGATAGGAAGGATTAATACACTCGATTTATCAAAGCTGAATTGAGTGAGTCATGAAATTGCAGGAAATTGTCATTTACATTTCTTATCCAAAATCATCCTGATCCTTTATTTCTTTCTTCAGAAAATCTCTGTATTCAAATCCTGATCAACTGCGTTATCAGCGTTCTATTGTATTAGAATGTTACCTTAGCAGGTAATGAAAATTACTTTTTTTAGCACCCAGCCTTACGATAAAACTTTCTTTACAGAAGGCAATGAAGCTTTTGGTTACGAGCTCGAATTCCATAAATCAGCGCTTGATGTATCGAATGCCAAACTGATTACCGACAGCGAAGTGATCTGCATTTTTGTAAACGATGCCTGCAACGCCGCTGTGATGGGCATACTTGCTGAAAGAGGCGTTAAACTGATAGCACTACGTTGTGCCGGTTTTAATAATGTTGATGTAAGTGCAGCCCATGATGCGGGAATAAAAATTGTACGTGTGCCTGCCTATTCGCCCGCAGCAGTTGCCGAGCATGCAGTGGCATTAATTCTTACACTCAATCGTAAAATTCACAAAGCGTACAACCGGGTAAGGGAGCAAAATTTTTCGCTGCAGGGCCTGCTTGGTTTTGACTTGCATGGCAAAACAGTTGGCGTTATAGGCACCGGGAATATTGGTAAAGCCTTCTGCAAAATCATGTTGGGTTTCGGTTGTAAGGTGATGGCTTTCGATCTTATTGCCAACAAACAAATGGAAGCTCTGGGAGTAGAGTACACCGATATCACCTCAATTTTTAGTGTGGCCGATATTATCTCCCTGCATTGCCCGCTAACCGATGGCACCCGCCATCTGGTGAACGCCGAAACACTTTCGCTGATGAAAGGTGGTGTTATGCTTATCAATACCAGCCGCGGCGGTTTGATAGATACAAAAGCGGCGATTGGCGGCTTAAAAAAAGGCAAGCTTGGCAGCCTTGGCATCGATGTATACGAGCAGGAAGAAAAACTATTTTTTCGCGACCTCAGCGGCGATATTATCCAGGACGATACCATCCAGCGCCTTATGAGTTTTCCAAATGTAATTATTACAGCGCACCAGGCTTTTTTCACCAAAGAAGCCCTTACACAGATTGCTGATATAACGCTGGGAAATATTAAAAACTGGAGCGCTGGTAATTTTACAAATACCATTTAGCTGAAGGTTTTGGGCGCATCACCGGGGCAGTTACTTCACTATATCAAGTGTATGCGGCCCCGGTGCCAGGCTGTCAGCAGTACTCCGCAGCCGCCCTTCGGGACGTCTTTGCGTGGTACTTGCCTCCATCCTTTGCGCTTATTTCGGTCACCGTTTCAGTTAGCCAACCGGTTTAATCCGGCGTTTTCATAACCTGCTTCAATAAAGAAAGCGCCCCGTTTGGGACGCTTCTCTGGTTTTTCTAAGAATCATAAGTTTATAATTAGTTCCAGGTAAATTTCACATCGTCAACGCCTGTACTTGGCCGGGTAGATGAGCCAGTACTATTGGTAAGTGCAATAATTCTTATCCAAACTTTACCGGGTTGATTATCGAGTGCACTGCCAAAGTTTACGGAAATAGTATTGTTCGTCCAGGTTGACCCCCCGGTTGTCATGGTACCACTTGTAGTTGCCGGGGTAAAGGAAGTTGGTGCATCGCCAAAGCCGTAATCAACAGCCCAGGTTACAGTTCTTGTACTTGTTTTATCCAGTGATTGCAATAAAAATTCCATGGCAAGGTTTGTTTTGCCGGAAGTGTTATCCAGCTGGAAAACAAATGCAGCACCGGGGTCGCCGTTAGAACCGGTTTGCCTGTAACCAATCGCCCTGTTTGCGGTTACACTTTGCGTGGCACTGTCTGTTGTTTCAGTTAGGCCTGTTGCAGAAGCAAATACCTTGGCGCCACCACTGGTAGAACCCCAGTGAAAGTTAACGCCTGTATTAGCTGCCAGTTCAGTTCCCAGAACAGTGGCTGAAGCAAGGTTTCTAATACTAACCCCTGTTGGTAAGGTAGCGCCAATTCCATCAAAAGCAAGGGTAAGTGGTGATGTATTCAGGGTTATACCTGTTCCGCCTCCACCGCCACCGCCGGAGCCGGCAGTAACATCAGCGGTATTTCTTATCAAGAACTGTTTAGTGGAATTAAACATGCTGGTATATCCAACCCAGTTTTGGTTTCCAGTTGGTATGGTTGCACCTGAGAAGGTTGCAACCGACCTTGTAAACATGGCGATGGTGCCCGAGGCATCAGTAAGTGTTTTATTGCCATTGTAAGTACCGCCTGGTGTTGCAGCTGCTTCGGCAATTTTTACTAACGTAAACTCAATGTTATTGGGGTCGCCAAGCGGGCTTGCAAGCGCAGTGTTTATTTCCGCTATGGTTTTTACTTTGGGTGTAACGGTTTTGCCTGTGGCAACCGGGGCGGGAGCGCCAGTTCCAAAAGCGGTTTTAACTTCCAGGGAACCAGAAAATTTAATAAGCGAATCGGCTGTTGAAAGATTGAAGACAACTGAATCGCCCATGGCGTATGTAAGTGTACCACCAAGGTAAACCGCGATACCTGTATTGCCATCCTGTATTACTACGTTGCCGGTCGATATGTTTTTGTTTGGAATATCTGCTATAACAACACCGGTTACAGTATAGTTTTTATCCAGCTTTAAATCGGTACCCGTGTACAAAGCACGAAGTTGTGCAACTGTAATAGGTGTGCCGGGGCCGGTACTACCGCCGCATCGCGGGCCAGTGAATTGTACGTCACTTGTATCACGAATAATAAGCTGTTTGGTTGATCTGAAACGGGTATAAATCGCTAATAGTTTACCATTACCATTTGGAGCGTTAATGCCTGCAAAGTTTGCAAAGCCGCTGCTACGAACTATAATGGTTCCGCCGCTGCAGGTTTTTACATTAAGGTTGGCGGAAGTTTGCGGGCTTGTTACCGCATAAGTTTTGCTGGTATCACCGGCAATAAATTCCGCCTCATCTATTTCTATTAGCATACTTTGATAGGCATCTGTAAGATCGGCCACGGTAACAACAGCTGGTGTTACGGTGTTGTTCAAACTGCCTTTTACTATGTACGTATCAAATAGTGTTGAAGCTATTGGGTTCACATTTAGTTGAGCAGGGTCGATATCATTTATGCTGCCACCAATTTGTATAAGGCCGGCATAGTCGCCCATATAAAGCCCTTTTGTTTTGATGTAGATTTTACGGCCAACAGGGTAGTTAGCGTACAGGTTTGTACCATCCAAACGAACGGTTATACCACCGCTTGCATCCTGAATGGAAAGTTGCTTGTAGAAATTGCCGCTTTTATCATCAGCAACTACAATGCCTTCAATAATAGCATCTGGTAATGCTTCAACTTTTCCTTCCACATGTGTAGCTTTTAACGCAGATATAGTGGTGGTTGCTATTATATCCGGATTAGTAAAATCAGGTGGTGAATCAAAATCTCTTTTACAGGATGAAAGGATCAACAAACAGCCGGCAATCATTGCCAGGGTGCTGTTCTTAAAAAATGCAGGATAAGTTTGCATGGTACTGGTTTAAATAAAATGGTGAGTATTTTTTTTGAAATATTGATTAGAACCTCAGCGCAACGCTGGCAAAAAAGTTAAGACCGTAAGCATAAAATAATTTCGGTGGAAACTTATTCAGGTCTTTGTTTTCAAAGTCAAAACGTAGTTGCTCATAGCCGCCTGTAATTATATCCTGGTTGTTTAGCAGGTTGTTTATGCCAGCGTTAAATGCAAGAAAAGTTGGTTCTTTATTGATGCTCATTTTCTTAGGCAATTTCCACGAATAGCCGGCGAAAAGATCAAGTGTAAACTGAGGATCGAACATGGTTTGATCGATGATCTCGTTCCATTTTTCGTTTTTATAATCTTCGCCGGCAACAGCTGCATCGGTACGTCGCAACGGGTTATAGCTTAACCAGTTTTGGCGGAAATAATTACCGGTAACACTTACAAACCAAAACTTAGGCGACCGGTAGCTAAGGCCTGCACTATATGCTTCCTGTGGCGTAGAAGAAACACGGAAATTTTTTGAATAGATCGTTTGATTGCCAATAACGCTATCGCTGTTATCAATGGTAACGGTTGCGTTTTGACGGCTGGTATAAAAGTAGCGGCCAACAGATGCGGCTGCATTAAACGTAAGCGTTGTAGTAAGTTTTGCTTCAATGCCAAACTCGCCGCCGAAATGCACTTTATCAATATTGCTTAGTGCGTAGTTTACGAAGTTGCGGTAGTCATCGTGGTAAAACGATATTACATCCATACCGTTTTTAAACTGTGTGTAATAACCACCAATCCTTATTTTGAATTTGGGTGCGTTCATTACATAACCACCTTCTACCGATTGTATTTCTTCGCTGCTGATATTGGGTTGCTCGGTATTGCGGGTGCGGGGTGATACATAAACGTTTTCGAAGAATGGCGCTTTGGTAGTGGTGGCTCCGTTTACATACAAATAATTGCGGCCATTTAACTTGTAAGTTATGCCGGCTTTAACTGCGTAATTGGTAAAATTGTTGGTAGTTCCCTTACCTAAAGAATTATCAGGAAACAAACCGTTTCTCACATTTCCTTCCCTGTAAAAACGGGTATTGGAAAATTCGGCTGCTGCAAAAAAATCGACCTTTTCAAATTTAAAAACACCTTGCCCCCAGGCCGATGCTTTCTGAATATTGATATTGTAATCGTAACCGGTCCGGTCACCAACATGTAAAATACGGTTTGGATTATTAAGGTCGTTCTGGTTAACACTGCTGTTATTTGGATAATCTCTCTCGGCGAATTGGTTCAGGTTTACATAGAAATCCCCACCGAGCAAGTCATTTACTTTTTTATAATAACTATTTTTCTGCAGTTGATAAGCTGCGCCAAAAGTTAGATCAGCATGTTCGCCGGCCCTTGTATTTAATACCGAATTCAGATTCAGCCGCTTTGTATTTACAATGCGGTCTTCAATAATATATAACGAGCGTTTGCCGCTAACATCGTTTCCTGCAATACCATTCGCATTATGTATAGTGGTATAGCTTGCCCTGTTTACATCATACAATCTTGCCCAGTTTATCTGGCGGCTGCTTTCATCTGTCGACATAATATTTTTCACCTGCTCGTACTGGTAAGGATCGCTATTGGCAACACTGTTATAATAGCTTGGGAGGTAGCGGTAATAATCAGGTCTTGGATCAGGCGCATTGTACCAGTCAAGCGCTGTTACACTTCTGTTTCCGAATGAGTATCCAACACCAGTATTTAGGGAAGTGCTATTATTGATCTTGAAATCGTGGTTTAAAAGAATTACAGGCTGATGCGATTTACCTACGCTGGCATTGCGCTTTTTACCATTTTGATATCCCCAGTTAGGATTGTAATAATGATCACCCGCCAGGTCCATCATTTCCTGGACGGCTGCGCCCTGGCGTCCATTTTCAGATGGTGCACCGAATGCTGTAAGCGACAGTAAATGTTTTTGCCCGAGTTTTTTATCGACTGCGGCAAAGTATCCCCAGCCATCGTAGTAGGTGCCCGGAACATAACCTTCACCAGCCCACCGGCGGCTGCCGCTAATGGTAAATGCCCAGCCGTTTTTGGTTAAACCAGTGCTATGGGTAATCATCAGGCGGTTGCTGTAATTCCTGTTCGAAGCCGCATAACTAATGCTGGTTTGTGCACGTTGGCGGCTCGCCCTCGAATCGATGTTTGTTACACTACCAATATCGCCAAAAGCAAAAGTGTTGTAACGAAGACCATACGATACTTCGCGATTTCGCATTACATCATTCAAGCCTCCCCATAAACCGTATGGCGTAAACCCGTTATCGAGATTATCCATGGGAATGTTGTTCATGTAAGTGCCAAAATAATCATTGTCGTAACCGCGGATCCTGAAACGAAGTGCACTGAAATTAAACGAAGCGGCTGAGTAAAATGGATCTCTTCCTGCCGATAACACAGAAGAAATGTTTTGACCGCCACCATCACCTAAATCATTTTCATCCAATGAAACAGTGGGAATGTTGTCAAGAACACTTTCTTTTAGTTCTTCAATTAAAGCGGTATCTTTTTTTTGTGCTGATGTATCGGTTTGGGCAAATGCGCCCATGGATACAATACTAAACAGTAGTGTAATTACACCCGTTGCTCTCATTAGTGAAGTTTTGGAAAGATTGCAAATGTATAGCTGAGTTCTTTTCTAAAGCCTGCTAAAATATCAATTATTGATTTATTAATGTATAAAATTTTTAGACAAGCGTATGTTTTTATTGCATTTTTGCAGCTCATCGTAATCTAAAGAAAATATTTGAATGAAAAATTTATTCCTGATCTTTCTTTTTTGCTGTATTGGTATGTATTCTTTAGGGCAAAAGCAGGAATACAAAGTATCGGTTATAGCATTTTACAACCTGGAGAATTTTTACGATACAATTGATAACCCGTTGATTAATGATGAGGAATTTTTGCCATCTGGAACAAGAAATTATAACAGCGCCATTTATTGGGATAAGGTGAAGAAATTATCAACCGTGCTTTCGCAGATTGGAATTGAAACCAGCCCCGATGGGCCGGCGCTTATTGGCGTAGCCGAAGTCGAAAACGATACCGTGTTGACTGACCTTGTAAATCAGCCTTTATTGAAGGGGAGACATTATAAAATTGTTCATTACGATAGCCGGGATGTACGCGGGGTAGATGTTGGCCTGTTGTACAACCCAAAATATTTTATCGTAGATAGCAGCCAGAAACTATTTGTGAAACTGCCCAGCGGCACTAAAGATGCTTTTTATACACGAGATATTTTATGGGTAAGGGGTAAGCTTGATGGCGAAACCATTAATATATATGTGAACCACTGGCCGAGCCGCAGTGGTGGTGAAGAACGAAGTGCACCAGCAAGGGCCGCCGCCGCCACCGTTGCTAAAATGCATATGGACAGTATTGCTAAAGCTGATGGTGAACAAAAAGTGATCTTAATGGGAGACCTGAACGACGATCCCGTAAGCCCAAGCGTAGCCAAAATAATAAATGCAAGAGGCAAACAAGCCGATGTTGAAAAGGGTGGCTATTTCAATCCATGGATCGACCTGTATAAAAAAGGGATCGGCACAATTGCTTACCAGGATGCCTGGGGTTTGTTCGACCAAATCATTATTAGTTACCCATGGCTAAACAGGGAGCAAACTGGTTATTTCTTTTACCAGCAGCATATTTTTAGAAGGGAATACATGACGGAAAACCTTGGCCGTTACAAGGGTTATCCCATGCGTACCTGGGATGGCAACGCTTATCGCGGCGGCTACAGCGATCACTTTCCAACCTATTTAATTATGCTTAAGAAAGTGGGAGCAACTGCGGGGAAGTAAATTGAGAAATAAGGTCAAAAGTCAATAAGTGAGTGGTGAGTGGTTGTCAGTAAGTCAATAGTGAACCGCCAATCGTGAATAGTACCAGGCAAGGCGCAGCCAATGCATAATGAAAAATATAGTGTATTCAATAGGAGATGAATGGGTTGATATAAGCCTCATGCTAAAAGGTTCGGGTCAGATTAAATAGTTGGGGACTGTT
>JBKJNG010000541.1:0-2760 GCA_046596065.1 Phnomibacter sp.
AAATATTTTACGAAGCATTTATTAATGAATAAACGACCTCTTTATAAACATATTGCGTATTGCCTGCTTATTTATTCAACAGTTGACAACAGAAATTAAATGGGTAGAATGGCGAATATAGCCGGAAAGCGTCAGGGGTTTTCGGTTAAAGAAGCGCTGTCGATCACAAAAACATCTTCATTATCCTTTTTCATAAAATATTTTTCGCGGGCATATTTTTCCAGGATAACGGGATCATTCTGCAGATCATTTAACTCCTGCTTTGTTTGATCTACCTGCCCTCTATAATATTCAATCTTTTTATTAAGATCATTTAGCTCTTTGGTTCGCTGTCTTTGCACGAACAAATTGCTTTCATCAAAAAAAGTGATCCATATCGCAAACGCGGTTATTGCCAGCAAATAACGGCTGCTTACAATGAATACAAGTATGCGGATAACTTTCATGAATGGTAAAGGTGCGTTTGAAAAACGAAAAGTGCAGCTAAGAGATTGTTCACATTTTCACAAGTAGTGAAATAATGCTCACCTGCATATAAATTTCTTCCCATAATAAAACAACCCCGGCATTAAGCCAGGGCTATTTTATTGTTTAAAAAATTTCCTGTTATGAATTATACAACAGCAAGGCGGCAGGCTATTTACCGAATTTCAATTTACTACCCAGGAAGACGGCGCTTGCATCCAGCATTTCTTCAATGCGGATTAACTGGTTGTATTTAGCAATGCGATCGGTACGGCTTGCAGAACCAGTTTTAATTTGTCCACAATTCAGTGCTACTGCTAGATCAGCCAATGTGGTATCTTCTGTTTCGCCGCTGCGGTGGCTCATGATTGTGTTATAACCTGCATGCTGTGCCATTGTTACTGCATTGATAGTTTCTGTTACACTACCAATCTGGTTCACTTTTACCAGCAATGCATTGCCAATGCCTTGTTCAATACCTCTTTGAAGACGGGTAACATTGGTTACAAAAAGATCATCACCAACCAGCTGACATTTGCTGCCAATTGAATCGGTCAGGTTTTTCCAGCCTTCCCAATCGTCTTCAGCCATACCATCTTCAATGCTTATAATAGGATATTGGTTAACCCAGCTTGTCCAATAAGCAACCAGTTCGTCGCTGGTCATTTCTTTACCATCACTTTTATGAAAAACGTATTTCTTTTTGGCTTCCTTCCACAGTTCGCTGTTAGCAGCATCCATAGCAATTTTTACTTTATCGGTACTGTAACCCGCAGCGGTAATAGCTTCCAAAACAGTTTCAATCGCTTCTTCATTGCTTTGAATGTTTGGAGCAAAACCACCTTCGTCACCAACGTTAGTGCTGTAACCTTTTTTCTTAAGCGTAGTTTTCAAAGCATGGAATATATCAACGCCCCAACGTAATCCTTCGCTGAAACTAACTGCGCCAACTGGCATAATCATAAATTCCTGGAAGTCGATTTTATTATCGGCATGCGCTCCACCATTTAATATGTTCATCATTGGAACAGGCATTGTGCGGGCATTTGTTCCGCCTATATAGCGATACAATGGCATACCTGCTTCTTCAGCAGCAGCTTTTGCAACAGCCATACTTACAGCAAGAATTGCGTTAGCGCCCAATTTGCCTTTGTTAGGTGTTCCGTCAAGCGAAACCATAGCACCATCAATACCCGTCTGATCCGAAACATCCATACCTGTAATAGCATCGGCTATAGTAGTATTCACATTTTTTACAGCGTTTAAAACGCCTTTACCACCGTAAGTGGCTTTATCGTTATCACGAAGTTCTACAGCTTCGTGAATACCTGTGCTGGCACCACTTGGGACCGCCGCACGGCCAAAAGCGCCTTCGTCGGTTATAACGTCAACTTCTACTGTAGGATTACCGCGGCTATCTAATATTTGCCGGGCATGAATGGATGCGATGTAAGACATATTGGTTTGCTATTTGTGTTATGAAATTGTTTGAATGCAACAAAGTAAATACTTGATGATGGAATTTGCTATGATACTACGCATTAAAAAATAAATACTAAAACTAAAGCCAGGAAAAGAAAGCGCATTTCAGATAAACGATTAGTTATTCTTTATTACCACTTTGAAACTAAGAACGAAGCATGGCAAATGACAGTCAAACTCCAGTAATGAACAAGAATAAAAGTATAATTACTGCGGCGCAAAATCGTTCAAAATAAACCTAAAAAATGCAGATGTAACGCATTAATTATTACGGTAAAGTATTATATGCGGATTGGAATCTACCTATTTGCTACCATCTTTCTTCATCGGTAGCAGGCGTTTGGGAATGAAAAGCCGCTTTCGCTCTTAATTTTTGTATTTGCCTTTCCAGCAGGAGGTTTGCAATAATAGTTGCCGCACCGGTAGCAGAATTGATGCTTAAAAGCCGTTTTAATTTTTCTTCTGACACATCGGCCTGGTATAGCACCTGTACAAGCTTACCAAAATCATTCACAATCAAATTATCTATGGTAAACTTCAAATCTGTATACCATCCCGGCGATTGCACCGTAATTTCATCCTGCACTTTTATCAGCCTTTGCAGCATTTCGTCGGAATTTGCCATAGATAGAATTTATACGGCAATAAAATTACAGCGCAGCTGGATAGTTACTGCGGCATATATCAACAAAAAAAAAGAAGGTATTTTTATTAAAGCTTTATCTCTTCTCCGTCATTATCTAAAAAACGATAATCGACCAAATGGAGTGCATTATTGGCTTTTACTTTTATCAGCTTACGATATTTAAAGCT
>JBKJNG010000553.1:0-4633 GCA_046596065.1 Phnomibacter sp.
GCTTTTAACTTTAAAAACTTAACAGGGGTTACCGGGCGCTGTTTATTCTGCAGTGCGGCGAACTAAACCTGCTTTCATTTATTATGCTATAGCCTAATCAATTACATTATGAAAAATATATTGCTGTTACTGCTTATTTCTCAACCCATGATGGCGCAGGAAGCCCAGCCGCCCGATAATCAAAAACATGATTTCATTATTACAGATTTTAAAACAGAAAACGGGGTAACCTTACCGCAGGCACATATTGTTTATGGAACCTATGGGCATCTGAATGCGAAGCACGACAACGCGGTTTTGTTACCTTCTCATTACATGGCCGATTATCATGGCTATGAATGGTTAATTGGACCGGGGAAAGCGTTGGATACCGCTAGGTTATTTTTGGTAGCTACTGAATTGTTTGGCAACGGCAGATCATCTTCGCCCAGTAATACACCCGAGCCTTGCCATGGTCCGCGTTTCCCCGTTACAACCATCAGGGATAATGTTACAGCTGTACACCGGCTTTTAACAGACGAATTAAAAATTACTCATCTGCGGGCGCTGATCGGGTTTTCTATGGGAGCCCAGCAGGCTTTTCAATGGGCAGTCAGCTATCCCACCTTTTGCGATAAAATTGTTGCCACTTGCGGTACAGCAAAAAATTACCCGCATGGTGTTGTACGTCTTGAAGGGCAAATTGCTGCGTTGACAACTGATGATGCATTTCAAAACGGTGATTATAAAGAGCAGCCTAAAAAAGGCATAGAAGCTTTTTCAATTGTGTGGACTGGCTGGCTATACTCGCAGGAGTGGTGGCGCAACGAATTGTGGCGGGATAGCGCTTCGCCGAAACTGACTTTTGCAAAAGTTTTGAATGATTACAAAACGAATTTTATTCCCGGTGCCGATGCGAATGATATCATTTTGCAGATGCGCACATGGGAGCAACATGATGTAAGCACAACGCCCGGTTTTAACGGAGATATTGCCAAAGCATTAGGTTCAATTAAAGTCCCCATTTTATACATGCCTTCTGAAACAGATCTTTATTTTCCCATTGGCGATGCAAAGTATGAAGCTGCATTTATTCCGGGTGTTACGTTGCTACCTATTCCGTCGTTATGGGGGCATACAGCAGGTGCTGCGAGTAATCCTGTAGATGCAAAGTTTTTAAATGCGAATATTGGAAAATTTCTTAGATGATTATCTCTCTTATAAATCGATATTTTTTGGAGTTCTGCAGAAAAATAGAATACTTTTTTTGTAGTTAATATTGATATTAATGCTTGGGAAATCTTTTTTCAACTTTTTTTGGTTGTTCTGAACAGGCATGTAACATTGTTTGCTGATTGCCACCAGCGGATGTCTAGCCAATAAGAACTATTTTCCGCCCGTTTTAATATTGAACACCACCCCCTCATTTACTTTTCTATAATTACCATGACTTTAATAACACACAAACCAGGCGCATTTTCTGGTGAATATCCCGTCACAAAAACTGTTTCACAAACAGACGATTTCTTTGGTACGACGGTACACGATCCTTATCGCTGGCTGGAAGATGATATTGCCGATGACACCAGGGAATGGGTACAGCAAGAAAACGATGTTACCAATGCTTATCTTTCGAAAATACCCTACAGGGACGCTATTAAAAAACGGCTGACGGATTTATGGAATTACGAAAAGTTTTCTGCGCCGTTTAGGGAAGGAGCCGATACTTATTTTTATAAGAATGATGGCTTGCAAAACCAATCTGTTTTGTACCGCGAAAAAGAAGGGTTACAACCAGAAGTTTTTTTAGATCCAAATACATTTTC
Organism: Phnomibacter sp.; assembly: GCA_046596065.1. Classification (GTDB taxonomy): domain Bacteria; phylum Bacteroidota; class Bacteroidia; order Chitinophagales; family Chitinophagaceae; genus Phnomibacter. Next base: position 1,806 of record JBKJNG010000553.1, read on the forward strand.
GGCTGATGGAACTACATCACTATCAGGAATTGATTTTACAAAAGATGGATCGCTTGCGGCATACCAGTTATCGGAAGGTGGTTCCGACTGGCGCAAAGTGATTGTAATAAATACAGAAAACAAGCAGCAATTGGGCGATACGTTACATGAAGTAAAATTCAGCGGACTATCATGGAGAAATAACGAAGGCTTTTACTACAGCAGTTACGATAAGCCTGCAGAGGGCAGCCAGCTATCGGGCAAAACACAAATACATAAATTGTTTTTTCATAAGCTGGGAACATTGCAAAGCGAAGACGAACTTGTATTCGGTGGAGAAGCTACGCCACGCAGGTATATTGGAGGTGGCGTAACGGAAGATCAGCAATGGCTTGTTATTTCTGCAGCAAATTCTACTTATGGAAACGAATTGTACATACAGGATCTTGCCAAAACAAACAGTCCTGTTATTCCACTTGTAACCGGCTTTGAAACAGAGCAACAGGTGGTAGATATAGTGAATAGCAAATTGTATATTTCAACCAATCTTAAAGCGCCCAACCGAAGACTTGTTGTTGCCAATATTGATGCGCCAACGCCCGAAAACTGGAAAGATTTAATTCCGGAAACAAACTTTCCATTGGAGGTAAGCAAGTGTGGCGGTCACCTGTTTGCGCAGTATATAAAAGATGCTGTTTCTGTAGTGGAAGAATACTCGCCGGATGGTAAGAAATTGCATGCGATTGATTTGCCGGGCCTTGGAACCGCTATCGGGTTCAGCGATAAACGCGAAGCCAAAGAAGTGTACTATTCTTATACATCTTATGTTTATCCTGCTTCCATTTTTAAATACGATATAGGCACCGGTAAATCCAATATTTACAAACAGCCGTCTGTAAAATTTAATCCCGCTGAATTTGAAAGCAAACAGGTTTTTTATCCATCGAAAGATGGTACTAAAATACCTATGATCATCACCTATAAAAAAGGGATGGAACTGACAGGAAAAAATCCATTGATGTTATATGCTTATGGTGGGTTTAATGTGAACCTTACGCCTGCATTTAGCGTAAGCAATTTGGTGTTTATGGAGAATGGTGGATTGTATGCAGTTGCTAACCTGCGGGGTGGTGGCGAGTATGGTGATGAATGGCATAAGGCGGGCACCAAACTGCAAAAGCAAAATGTATTCGACGACTTTATTGCAGCTGCGGAATATTTGATAGAAGAACAGTACACATCCAAAAAATACCTCGCTATCTCAGGTGGTAGCAACGGTGGCTTGCTTGTTGGTGCAGTTTTGGAACAACGTCCGGATTTATTCCGTGTTTGCTTTCCGGCAGTGGGCGTTATGGATATGTTGCGTTATCATAAATTTACCGCCGGTGCAGGCTGGGCTTACGATTATGGCACAGCCGATGACAATAAAGAAATGTTTGAATACCTCTTTAAATATTCGCCTGTTCATAACTTTAAAAAAGGAACTTGTTACCCCGCAACGCTTATTACAACCGCCGATCATGACGACCGCGTAGTACCTGCGCATTCTTTTAAATTCGCCGCAGCCTTACAAGCCGCACAATGCTGCAGTAATCCTGTGTTGATAAGCATAGGAATTAAGGCCGGTCATGGTGCAGGAAAGCCCACCTCAAAAGTTATTGAAGAACAGGCCGATAAGTGGAGTTTTATGTTGTATAATATGGGGTTGCAATATAAGGAGTGAATAGGGAATGGTGAATAGTGAATAGTGAGTACATACAGACCTATAAGATTTTCAAAACCTTGTAGGTCTTTTTAATTATGCACTTGTATTTTAGCAAACATTTCTGGGCCTATAGTGCTGTATTCATTTGTGTTAACCGGTTTACATATTATTTCAATTAAACGAACAAAATCACAATTAATAAAGCCTGAGTTTTTTATTAGTTGTGCGGTCATTATTTTCACGCCATGCCATCAACGCATCCGCATATAAAGCAGTTACTGCAGTGTATTAATTTAGAAGAAAAAGAACAGGTAAAAAGATACAGTCTTGATCAGCAGCACACGCTGAAAAGCCTAAAGGCTGAAGGTTTGGCCCTGCATCCTATCAGCGTTGTAAAAAAGAATTTCGGTTACGCCGATTATCCGGAGATCAGTTTCCGACTCAATTTTCCCGCCGATACAAACCAGTTTAAAGATGGTGCCGCTATCGAATGTTTTCTTACAGGGCAGGATCCGGTCAAAGGAATTCTTATGGGTTTGGAAGGGAAAACAGGCGAGTTCAGGCTGTTTGCTCCCGACTTTCCCGATTGGATCGAGGAGGGTGGAGTCGGCATTAAACTGGCTCCAGATCAACGAACCACTACCATCATGAAAACGGTGTTGAACGATCTTGAAAAGAACGTGGGATTATCTGCGTTGTTTGAACAATTACATGGCGATACGCTCATACCAAAAATTGAAAGTGATAAAAAACCCACAAATCTTGTTTTCAAAAACCGGCATCTAAACAGCAGTCAGCAAACGGCTGTAGAAGCTGTTGTGCAAAACAATTATATAACCATTGTGCATGGCCCGCCCGGCACGGGAAAAACAACAACCATCATTGAAGCCATCATACAGCTGATAAAAGCCGGTGAAAAAGTTTTAGTATCTGCACCAAGCAACACCGCTGTTGATCATCTTACTAAAGGCCTTATTGCACAGAACGTACACGTTTTAAGAGTAGGTAATGCAAGTAAAGTGGATGAAACCATTTTTATGCATACACCGGAAGGAAAACTGGGAAACGCCAAACAGAATAAGGAAATAAAGGAACTAAAGATCAGGGCCGAACAATTTCGAAAGATGGCTTTAAAATATAAAAG
>JBKJNG010000658.1:0-8748 GCA_046596065.1 Phnomibacter sp.
TTTGTTACAGAGTTTTGAAGTAGAAATAAGCGCCTCAATGGTGCACAAAGGCAAACAGTATTACGCCAATGGCTGTGTAACCGAACTGGAAGAAGTGGACGACAGGAGTTGGACAGCCGAAGTAGAGGGTTCCGAAATTTATCAGGTGGAAGTGATGCTGGGTAGCGGCAATAAACTGGTGGAACATTCCTGCGATTGCCCTTTTGAAGGAAGTCCGTGCAAGCATGAAGTGGCGGTATTTTTTGCCCTGCGGGATGAGTTGGGAAAGAAAAAAGAAAAAACTACCAACACTTTTAAAAAAGACATTTTCAAGAGGATCCTGCAATCCATCAGCCTGGAAGAATACAAGGATTTTGTTGCGGGCTATGCCGCCAAAAACAAGCTTTTTAAAACGGAATTCGAATTGTTTTTTGCCGACAAGGACCACCGCATTGATGTAGGAGAAAAGTATGCCGGGCTCGTGAAAAAAATCATCAATAAACATACTCACAGAGGATTTATTGATTACAACGCGTCCTCGGCTTTTGCCCGCGATGTTGACAATCTTGCAGATGCCGGTTCGGCTTACATATCCAAGTGCAATTTTAAGGACGCATTTGCAGTAGTTAAAGCCATGCTGAAACCAGTAATGGAGGCCTCGATGAATGCTGATGATTCCAACGGATCAATTGGAGGTTGTATCGATAACATTGTTGCATTGCTGCAGCAGATCGCCGAAGCCGACACAGCAGCTATTGACCTGAAAGAGCAATTGCTTGCTTACCTGCAAAAGGAACTGACAGATAAAACTTATTTCGACTATGGTGATTTCGGGTATAACCTTTTAGACGTTTTTCAGAATCTGGCCATACAATTAAATGAGACTGGCGCTTTTATTGGGTACATCAACGGCAAATTAAAAGATGCGAAAACGGACAGCTATCAGCGAAAGGATCTTGTGCAAAGGAAACTGGTAGTGCTTGAATTGTCGGGCCGGAACGAAGAAGCCAGCAAACTGGTGCAGCAAAATCTGGATATACCTGAAGTAAGGCGGGGAGAGGTAAAAAAACTTATTGAGAAAAAGAATTTTGCCGCAGCGAAAAAAATGATTGAGGAAGGTATAAAAATAGCGCAGCGTCTGAACCATCCGGGAACAGTAGCAGATTGGCAGAAGCAACTGCTTGAGATTGCTATAAAGGAAAAAGATCTTGCGACCATCCGGTTGTATACCAAACAGTTTGCATTTGACTCATGGTTTTCCGCTGACTATTACAACCAATGGAAGAAAACCTACGGTCCTGATGAATGGAAATATGTAATAGAAAACCATATTGACAGAACCATAGACAAAATAACCGGGCACTGGAAAACCCGTAAATTATTTCGGGAAGCCCACCCACCATTGCTGCAAGCGCTGGCCCCTGTTTACATACAAGAGCAATACATTAGCAGGTTGCTGCCATTGGTGCAACAGGCAAACGACCTTAATACCACATTAAATTATCACAAGCATCTTGTAAAAGAGTACCCCGCAGAATTGTTGGCCATTTACCTGCCGGCACTGGAAGATTATGGTAAAAGAGTGAACGACCGAAGCGGCTATACCGACTTGGTACAAAAAATGCGTACCATCATTAAAAGCCTGCCCGAAGGAAAAGAAAAGATAATGGAAGTTGCACAAAATTTAAAAACTGCTTACTCTGTAAAACCCCGCCGCCCGGCAATGATAGAAGAACTGGATAAATTATTGAAGGCTTAAAGAATTGTGTCACCAATAAAGTGGGGACAAGATAATTGGAGCATGCGGAACTTAGTTTGGTGCAACAATGCCGAATTCATCAATACTTCCGCACTGGTGTCGCCCACGCACCGGAATCTCCAAATGAAAGTATGCCTGCATTCAAAGCTCTATTCGCATTGTTTTTTTTGATGAAGCCTGATAAGATTTATCAATCACGCAATTCAATCATTCCGGTACGTGAAGACGCACCAGAGCATCGAGCTGTTCAAAGCTGGATATTGCTGCTTCGCCACTATAGCGAAAAAGTCTCTTTCTGGCTGTTTCTCTGCCTTTTCGGTTTCCTGTATTCATGCTGGCTTACCGGTGAGTCGCTGGGAATTTTAACCGTTGCAGGAACTTTAATTGTGCTGGCTGCGCTGGCCATTAATGTGCGGAATAAAAAGCTATAGCTATGCAAACAAATCCCCTTTGCCCGGGTGCCTTTTGTTGCTTGATTTTACAAGAAATTAATTTGCTGGTGCAAGTAACACCGCATCTATTACATGTATAATGCCGTTTGAGGCGGGGATGGATGCAATAATATTTGCACCGTTTACTGTGATCTTTCCATCTTTATTTCCAATGATGACATTTTCGCCGCTAACCATGCCATATTTCAAGCCGTCGGCCAGTAAAGCATCTTTCAGCACACCCACGTAAACATGGTATTCAAGTATGCTGCGGAGCTTTTCTTTATTTTCTGGTTTCAACAAATCTTCAACAGTGCCCTTTGGCAATTTGTCGAAAGCTTCGTTGGTAGGGGCAAATACGGTGAAGGGTCCGGCATTACTTAGTGCATCCACATACGAAGCCGCCTTTAGTGCAGCTACAAGAGTGGTGTGATCTTTACTTCCCACTGCTATTTTTACAACATCTTTAGAAGATTCATTATCCGTAACGGCTGATTGTCCCGCACCCGGATTTTGCGCTTCTGTTGCAGCAGTTGTATTGGTTGAATTATCAGCCGCATTGTTGCAAGCCGTTAAGATGCAAATGGCGCTTAAAATCGTTAAGTATTTCATATTTGTTTGGAATTTTGAAGCACCAAATGTAAAAGCGTCAACCAACGATAAATATGACATAGATCATGTTAATATGGAAAATAACCAATCTTTAATCAGTAAAATAATTGAGCAGTTTATATTGTTACCAGGCATAGAAACACCTGGCTTGAGAAAGGCCTGCAGCAAGATCAATACCTGCCAGCACAGCTCTCTAAACTGTGCTTATTTGTTAATTGAATTACATCTGCAATCACCTATAAAAGCATCCGAACGACAAAACCGCGTGATACAATTTAGTGGCACAAGAAAATAATGCTGCGCCTTAAGCTGGGAAAAGCAACTTTTTAATGCCCGGCAAGCGTTAATGCAACCCCACTTTTTATTGTTAGCATTGATGATGCCCCGACTGTTTGAACACTACGGCAGGAAGTATTGGCATTTACTACCGGGTAGTAGGGCATCCCCGTATTTATTTTTACATCCGTATTTGCGTCGGGTACTTTTCCACAACTCCAGTTGGTAGCGGTTTCCCAGGCAGAACTGGTAAACCCCGTCCAGTTGGAAGTAAACCTTAGTACATATTTTTTGCTGAAATTCACGTTATTTACCAAACAGCGGTACCTATAACCATACCAGGCTGTGGGTGGGTTACTGATCCGAAGCGTATCGGATAACGTATCTGAGAAATTGCTGTTGTTGGTAATATTTGCAAACCCGTTACCCATATCCTGCTGCCATTGCCAGGTATTATTGCCGCTGTAACCAGAAGCCAAAACGATATTTTGTCCATCGCAGATCCTGAGTGTATCGGATATAGCCGCAAGCAAAGCCTGGGTGATGATCTCAAATTTCTTTTCACAAATCACTCCATTGTATATTGATTGAAAACGGTACGTGCCCGGCAGCACAGGCAATAATTTAGAAAAGCCAACATAACTCGCTTTATAAAAAGTGGCGATTGTATAAGACCAACTATTGAACGTTGATCCATCAGGATTAAGAATTTTAAAATCAATTGTTGACCCTTTTGTAGCGTCTCTTAGAAAACCATAAAATTTCGCATAGCCAGCCGTCAGGCCGGGTCCCTGGAAGGGAATTAAAAAAGCATCACTTTCGTTGGGCGTTTCGGTAGCAGGGCAAGCGGGAAAAACCACGTCTGTCGTATTTACAGAAACCTTTATTACCGTGGGATTCAGATAAGCCGGTTGCATTGCCCACCAGGAATTTGCATTCAGTGTATTACATGCCCCGGAAAAAGGATCCTGGTAAGAAGCAGCCGTAGCTCCTGAATGCACTTCGAAATGAAGATGCGGCCCCGATGCACTTCCCGAACTACCTACCATGCCTAAGAATTCACCGGCAACAACCGTTTGCCCGACAGTTTTAGACGTAACTGAGTTTTTCTTCATGTGCCAGTAAAAAGCCTGCGATCCATCGGCATGCTGGATAATAATCGAATTGGCCGTTAGATTATTCGAAGAACAATTTCTGTCAAAATTTCCATCTGCCCGCTGTATTATTGTTCCGGCTGCAGCTGCAATTACCGCTACCTGGCTATTGTCCATTTTGTAAAAGCCATAAGGCCAAATGGCTATATCTGTTCCCCGATGCGTATCATAGGTATTGGTACCACAGTTAAAATCTTTGATGGCCCCGGCAGCAGTGTTTTGGTCAACATAGGCGCCTATAAAGTAATACCCGCAATCATTAAGGTTTCCGGCGGGCCTGACTGGCCAAATCAAAGAAGTACTAACGGTATTTAAGGTTACATTTTTAGTTAGTCCTAACCGCTTGCAATTTTCAGCGCATTGTTCATTTAAAATTTGATATTCCCCGGCCGATATACAAGGATTGTGCGCATCATTTACCAAACCCGGGTATTCAACCAATGCTTCATTTTTGGATGCTGCCGCAAGGTCCTGGCTATTTAAATTGCCTGGAGAAAAACAGATAAGCAGTAACAGTATTGAAATGCATCTTTTTTTAAAAACTTCTTGCGTAAGCATATTTTAATATTGAAGCTTTTATTAATCGCTATCCAATAAGATTTATTCATTCAGACCGAACGTCATCAGGCTGAGATGTACAGATGAGGAAATATGCTTAAGCCAGCAAATTAGAAAACAGTTATTGGCAGAAGCAGTTCAAATTTATGCCGGGATAGATTCGAAACAGTTTTATTACTGAAATTTTCCACGGTTTCAACCAGGAACTGGTGGGCACCCCGGGAACTGATGCGTGTCCTCTCGCACCAGTTGAGAATTTTCAAAAAACGTTATGAAATAAATAATTAATACATTAGGTTTACTACACACTTGCCTGCTGCTACAAAAAATTTCTCCGTCATTTTTTTAACCTCTAAAAAATTTACTGTATGAAAAAATTACTTCCTGTTTTTGCAACATTGCTCTTGGCTGGTATTTTAAATGATTGTTATGCTCAGCAAGGTCTACCTTATATGGCTGGCTCATCTTCGGACTTTAAAATTGGAAATTCTGCCTATTCAAAAATAGTCCTGGAATTGTGGAAAGACTGGGATGACAATACTTTTGACAAGCATGATTATTTCGCAGATACGGTGATAATGTATTTGCCGGATAGTATGGTGGTTAAGGGCAAAGCGGAAAATATAGCGGGTGCCAAAAAATACAGGGCCGGCATGACCAGCGCAAAATCAGTCGTTCACGCATGGGTGCCACTGCACAGTAACGATAAAAAGGATGACGCGGTTTGTATTTGGGGAACCGAAACCGATACCTGGCCTGATGGCAGGGTGGAAATAAGGGACCTGCATGAAGTTTGGTGGTTCAATAAGGATGGCAAGGTTACAGCTATGAGACAGTGGGCCGCTAAGTTTGGGCAATAATGTTTTATAATAACCCGGAGAACCCGGCTTTATAATTTTACCAATCCTGCGGTTATATCATTTTATGATTGCAGGATTTTTTTTAATATTTCCGGCTGCTCAACTAGTGGTCTTCTGAAATAAGTAACGCAGTGTTACAGGAGAGGATAAAAAACCTCTCAAGAGGAAAAAGATCATATTGTAAAGGCACCCGTTTGTACTTATGCAGACCATTTTCCTACACTAGATATCACCCTAAGTTTGTTACCGTCGTTTACAAATCGAACCCAATAAAATAAGAACTCCTTACCCTGTACCCTGAAAAATAAAATACTTCGCAACTTCAATTAGCAGAAAATTCGCTTAAACCGATCTCTTCTATCCGACTCGCAGCGCGCAACTTAGACAGGGTGTGCCACACCCAAAAAATACAGACCACAGAGAGCCATAGAGAAAAAGGAAAACCACTGGCGGTTAGCAGAATGGAATCCAGCACGCGGAGAATTTCATACAAATTCCGGCCGGTGTTAATGGGGTAAGTAATGAGAAGCTTAATTTTTTTGTCGGGGCCGATTATGCAAACCTTGCGCACCGTTTGGTTGGTAGCGGCCGTTCTGCCTTCGGATGTGCCGGGCTCTTCGGCGGGAAGCATATCGTACAATTTGGCAATGGCCACCGTAGGGTCGCCAATCATGGGGTAGTTTACTGCATAACCCTGTGTTTCCTCGATACCCTTTTCCACCAGGGCATGGCTTATTAAAGCGCCACTTATGCCACCGCCAATTACTACAAGCTCCATATCTATATCGTTTTGCAACGAAGAATAGCTGTATAAAAAAACATTTTTAAGCAGCCAGCTGAAAATGGAGAACTTACGAAAAAGCAAAAGTTGAAAGAATGAATAGCATTTGAAAATTCTACGGCCTCCAGCAAAGCTTTCACCACTTTAAAGCGCAACCCAAACACCAGTACCGGTAATTATTTGATCATTTTTGAAAAAGCACTATTGCATAAAACCAAAAAGCCACCTAACTTAGTTTAGAAACACAAAATCAATCAATTGAACAACGAAACTAAACTTGCCATCATCCGGGAAGATCCCTGGCTTGATCCATACGATCTTGAAGTAAAAAACCGGTACCAGCGCTATTTAACCGCCCGGAAGGAAATTGAAAATGTAGCGGGAAGCTTACTAAACTTCGCCCGGGCGCATGATTACTACGGGGTTAATTTCGACCGGGAAAGAAACGGATGGTACTACAGGGAATGGGCTCCTGCCGCCCATCAATTGTTTCTTACGGGTGATTTTAATGACTGGAGCAGAAGCAGTCATAAAATGGAAAGAAACGTACATGGAGATTGGGAAATATTTCTGCCCTATGACGAATACAAATCTAGGTTTGTACACGAGAGCAGGATAAAAGTGCATGTACAGGCAGCCAATGGTTCCGTCGACAGGATCCCTGCCTATATCCGAAAGGTAATCCAGGATGTTCAGACCTATGACTTTTCCGGCCAGTTATGGTTTCCTGATCCTTTTGAATGGACCGATCTAAGTTTTAACCGGTGCCAGAATATTCAAAATCCGGTGATTTATGAATGTCATGTGGGTATGGCCCAGGAAACACACGGCGTGGGAACCTACCGGGAATTTGCCGATAATATTTTGCCAAGAATAAAACATGGCGGGTACAATGCCATCCAGATGATGGCTATTATGGAGCATCCCTATTATGGATCGTTTGGATACCATGTCTCCAATTTTTTTGCACCCACTTCAAGGTTTGGTTCTCCTGAAGACCTGAAATACCTGGTGAATAAAGCCCACGAAATGGGCATTACTGTCATCATGGATATTGTTCATTCGCATGCGGTAAAAAATCTTTCAGAAGGGTTAAGTGATTTTGATGGCTCCGGTCACCAGTATTTTCACGAGGGTGGCAGGGGTTATCATGAAGGATGGGATTCAAAATTATTTAACTACGGCAAATGGGAAGTGAAGAAATTCCTGCTTTCCAATGTGCGCTATTGGCTCGATGAATTTCATTTTGACGGCTTTCGCTTTGACGGCGTTACCTCCATGTTATACGTTCATCATGGTCATACTTCGTTTGACCACTATGACAAATACTTTTTTGATGTGGATTGGGATGCAATTACCTACATGCAGCTCGCCAACGAAATGATGCATGAATATTCAGCATGTATCCTTTCGATTGCAGAAGATGTAAGCGGTATGCCGGGCTTATGCCGCTTACCGGAAGACGGAGGCGTAGGATTTGATTTCAGGCTGGGTATGGGCATACCCGATTTCTGGATAAAAACACTAAAAGAAAAAGCCGATGAAGATTGGGATATAAACGAGATGTGGGGCGTGCTGAGTAACCGGCGATACAAGGAAAAAACGATCGCCTACGCAGAATCTCACGACCAGGCGCTGGTTGGCGATAAAACGCTGGCATTCTGGCTGATGGATAAAGAAATGTATTTCCAGATGCGGGTTACAGATCCCAATTTAATTATTGACCGTGGTATGGCATTGCATAAAATGATTCGCATGCTTACCATGAGTCTTGGTGGAGAAGGCTACCTGAATTTTATTGGCAATGAATTCGGGCATCCGGAATGGGTCGATTTTCCAAGGGAAGGAAATAACTGGAGTTACCAGTATGCAAGAAGGCAGTGGTCGCTGGTTGACAGGGAAGACCTGAGATACAAGTTTCTTTCCAACTGGGATAAAGCCATGATACATACCATTAAAGAACATAATATCATGAGTGCATCGTTAGCCAGCCAGATCAAGATGGATGAAACTAACAAGGTGATTATTTTTGAAAAAAACAACCTGGTATTCCTGTTTAATTTTAGCGCAGGAAATTCCATTTTTGGATATAGTTTTTGGGTGCCTGAAAAAGGTAGTTACCGGATAATCCTAAATTCAGACAAAGGCATTTTCGGAGGTTTTGACAGGGTAGATGATTCCATTGACTACCCTACCGACGAAAACCAGCACCTGGCTGTATACCTTACCAACAGAACAGTTTTGGTAATCAAGAAAAATTAATAACCAGTTTATTGAATCGAGAAATAATCCCCTGCTTATTTCTCGATTCAATAAACTGGTTATTAATTTTTCTTGA
>JBKJNG010000618.1:0-5891 GCA_046596065.1 Phnomibacter sp.
GCTTGCGTTGATGTCTGTATAAAAATAGATCGCATTAATTCTTTGATTTTAATGCTCCATTTTTAAACTTTTTTTTACGATGCTTTCATCAACGATTTATTGTGCTTTTATCTGCGCTAGTTTTTGCAAGTTTCTTTAACAGGAGAAGTTTACAGTTGATGTCACCACAAGTTTACACCAGTTTGAAAACGCCATCAATAAATTCCCCTGTTCGCTCAGACCTTCCTGTGCAAAACATGCTTGCCAGCTCATCTATTTCAAACTCAATACCCCGGATTTTGTTCCAGTTGCGGTGCCTTATTTATTTCACTCATTGGAATAGGCACCCAATACAACTTCTTGTTTTGCGGCCCCCGGTTTTCAACTGGTATCTGGCGCCAGGTAGTGGTTACCGTATTATTGTCCTTGTTGGTGGTTTCTACAATATCTACACCTGTTGCCGGTACCAGTGTTTCGTCCAGGATTTTCCAGCGGCGCATGTCATACCAGCGAACATCCTCATATACAAATTCAACCTTTCTTTCGTAATGCAGAGCAGCCTTAATGTCGCCAATAAAATTTGGCAGGCCTGCCCTGTTGCGAACCATGTTAATGTAAGTGGTTGCCTCAGTTGTTTGATTAAGGGCCATGCAGGCTTCAGCATAGTTCAGTAATATTTCTGCATACCGAAATTCAAACCATGCATTGTCATTGTTGTTTGATTCTGTTCCATAAACCTGGTCGTCGAGATACTTTTTAAATGTATAGCCTGTATAAGTACCATCATCACCATCAACAGGTCCCTGGCGGGTATCAATGCCGTATATTTTACTTTTTTCGGCACCGCCTTCAATGGTAATACGGGTGCGCCGGTCGTAAATACCCAAGGGGTCGCGGCCTGCCAGATCCGGATACCTTTTTTGCCAGATAGCGCTGTCATAAAGTATTTCGGCATAGAACCTGGGTTCGCGGTTATAATACATATTTAGCGAGGTGTATTTGCTGGAAACATTGCGGTAGAATTTGTTTGCATCCACTTTGTAATGGTCAGTAAAAGGAGATCCGTCGGCCATTTGAAAAGCATCTGCAAGGTTACCGGTCGGCGCATTACACCCGTACATTACAAAGCCGTTTGTGCCATTTACCAGGTTGATCTGGTTTCGGGCACCTACATCTTTCAAAAACATTTTGCCCCAGATTACCTCATCATTCGACAAATCTTTCGCCTTAAAGAAATTGAAATAATTCTGCGCAACGACGGCCTGGTTGGGAGCTCCAAAATCTGCCAAATGATAAGTGCCAAGATCGATTACGGCTTTTGCCGCATTTTTAGCTGCAGTCCATAAAGCCGTGCGATCAGCGCCCTTATAACCGACAGATTCGTTGTCGGCTGTTCCATCTGCAGTAAGGTCGCTTGCTGCAAAAAGAAGCATTCTCGATTTCAGCGCCATGGCAGCTTCCTTAGTTGCCCTGCCCATTTCCATCTCTGCCTTAGTTCCCAATAAGGTAGCCGCCGCATCGCATTCGCTGGCTATAAAATCTACGGTTTCTTTGAAAGTAGAGCGTTTAATGCTTAAATAATCGCCGCCCACTTCAAAAGGTTCTTTAATTAATACAACTCCGCCATAATTTCTTGCAAGCTGTTGGTAACAAAAAGCCCTTAGGAAGTTAGCTTCCCCTTTCATCCGGTTGGCGCGGGCTTTGATCGTTGGCTGTTGTGCAGCCGGGTACCCATCCGGAACTTTATCGATACTGGCGAGAAAAACATTTATGCGCTGAATATTTGCATACATATAACCCCAGGCCACGTAGCCGAAATTCCAGCTCCCGAATGGTCCCGGGCTGCTGGGTGAAATATTTCCCTGCAGGTAATTGGCAGTCTCAAAGCCATGCGTATCATGCGATTCATCGGTAAGGGATGCGAAGGATGTATATCCAAAAGCACCTACTATGCTTTGGTTGTAGGTATCCAGCAGGTAACGGTCTGCCAGGTTGATATCAGAAAATACCAGCGCATCCGAAAATTTATCCTGCGGCGTTTTATCAAGTATTTTACTGCAGGCCGTCATTAAAAAAGCTGTGGCGGCAAAAATGAACAGTACTGTTTTATTTAGTTTCATGATTATTTCTGTTTAATTCCTGGACTAAAATGGGTTCTTCAAAAAAGATTAAATGGTTATTCTTGCTCCAATGGCGTACACCCGCATGATGGGATAATTATACACGCCTGACTGGGACGGGAATGTGCTGTTTGTGCGAATGCCGCCAACTTCAGGATCAAGCAATTTATTCCCGTTATAAATAAGGAATAAGTTTTGACCTGAGACGTATACCTGTGCATTTTTAAGGTGAATTTTGTTTTGCAAATTTGTTGGGATAGTATAAATAAGCTGTAGGTTCTTCATTCTTGCATAAGAGCAGTTCTGGTACGAATAATCTGTTACATAATCCGCTCTCCAGTAAGGCTCGTTTCTTTCAAAAGCCCGTGGTCTGCTGGCATTAACATTTTCAGGTGTCCAGCGGCCTTCTGCATCGTAGGCAAAATAATTTCCTGAAATACCCTGCAGCTCTACCAGCACCCGCCGGCTTGAATTTCCGGCACCTTGTACAAGGCCACTTAATGCCAGGTTTTTATACGCTACGTTAAAAGAAAAACCGTAGGTAATTTCCGGGTTGATTGTTTTGGTATTCAGAATGCGGTCATCTGCATTTATTTCACCATCGTTGTTGTAATCCTGGATAATAATGTCACCGGGTATGGCACCGGGCACATGGGGCGTTTTATCGATCTGGCCCTGGTTAGAAAAAATACCAATAGCATGATACACCAGTGTTGAGCCCTGTGGTTTATCTGTTAGGCGCTGCCAGGGGACCGACTGCGCAGGCTCGTCAAACTCCACTACTTTGTTCCTGGCAAAAGCAAAATTTCCGTTAAACGAGTAGGAAAAATCATGGCTGCGGTTATTGTATCCAAGTACGAGTTCGAACCCTCTGTTATCAACAATGCCAAAATTTTCATCGGGTAATTGTATGCCGGTAAAATCAGGCACCGATGCATTTCTCTTAACGAGAATATTGTTGCGGCGCTGGTAAAAGAAATCGGCATTGAAAGTAACCTTGCTATTTAAAAACATGGACTCAAAGCCTGCGTTATACACATTGGCAACCTCCCAGGTAATGTTAGGGTTGGTTGCACCTAACTGACTTAATCCTGCCGAATAATTTCTGCCGGAGCCTAGTACATAGCCCTGGCTTAAGGAGTAGGCCGAGAGATATTGAAACGGATTTACAAGGTCGTTGCCTAATTGTCCCCAGGAAGCTTTTAACTTAAAATAGTTAATAAAAGGAACACCTTGTTTCCAGAAACTCTCGTTAGACACTTTCCAACCTGCCAGCAAGCTTGGGAAATTACCCCAGCGACCGCTTTCTTTTGAAAAACGCAGGGAGCCATCGCGGCGGAAGGAGAACTGAAGCAGGTATGTTTCTTTATAATTATAGCTTAACCTGCCAAAATAATTGATACGCGAATCTATGTTAACGAATTCGCTGTTATTCTTTTCAGCATCGCCGCCGGCAAATAAGTAAGGGAGCCGGTCGCTGATAAAATAGCGCCTGTAAGCATCAATTCCTTTGCTGTCAAATTCAAATGTTTCATAGGCTGCAAACGCACTTATGTTATGTACACCGTTTATTGTAGTTGTATAATCTGCCTTTATGTTAAATGTTTTCGACCTGGCGTCATCATAATAATCCCGCAGTGAAGGTTCAGATACGCCTTTCAATGTTCCTACCAGAAAAGCAGAGCCGTCTTCCACACCCGTGTTTCCTGCTGCCAGGTATGCGGGCTCATCAAGCTGGTAAAGTGTCCAGGGTTTTATAAAAAATTTACGTTGGCCAATATTCAAATCATAGGCATAATAACTGGCAACCGATAATCCTTTTACATAAGGGATCTTCAGGTTAGCGCTAAAAATAGTATTAGCCCTATAGCGTTTTGAATCGTCAAAGCCTGTTTGATCTGTCACTGTTACGACTGGATTTTGCCCGTAGGCAATATCAGGACCTGGCAGGCCATTCGGATAAGTAGCGGGAGAAGTCGGCAAGCTTTTAATTGCACCATCAAGGTTGAAACCTGCATCGACAGCGGGATAATACCGGTTTTCCTGCGAGCCGTTGATATCCAGGCCAAGCGTAAGATATTGATTAAGCTTCGCTTCAACGTTAGCCTTTACATTATAACGTTCAAAATTAGTTGACCCATTTTTAAAAATACCATCATCAAATTGTTTGGCGAAAGACACATAATAATTTACGGCATTGCTGCCACCGGATATGGCGATATTATTGGTTCTTGACTGAGTGTATTTATTGAATGACTGATCTACCCAATGTGTATTGGGATGTGTCCACGGAAACTGGCCTGATCTATATTTTTCAATATCATCGGCAGTAAACTTCCTGTTTGCCGGGTCAACGCCTGCGTAAGACTGCATCTCATCAATCATTGATGCGTATTGGACGGCATCGGCCATTTTTGGCAATGCGGTTGGAGACAAAAAGCCCTGGTTAAAATTGTAATTTACGGTTACCGGCGTGCCATCTTTTCCGCGTTTTGTAGTTACCAGTATCACACCGTTTGCGGCCCGGGCACCGTAAATAGCCGCCGATGCATCTTTCAGGATGCTAATACTTTCAACATCATTCGGGTTAAGAGCATTCAGGTCTCTTCCAAGTATACCGTCAATTACAACAAGCGGTTCATTATTACCCAGTGTTGCCATACCCCGAATAAGAATGGTAGCGCCATCTTTGCCCGGTTCGCCATTTGATTGTTGTATGACAGCACCCGGAAGGCGGCCGGCAAGTGCGTTGGAAATATTCGAGACTGGCGATGCGGTCAGTTCTTTAGCGCCCACCGTAACCACCGAACCAATCACATTTACTTTCCTTTGGCTGCCATACCCTACTACTACAACATCGTTCAGCGTTTTATTCTCCTCTTCAAGTTTTGCATTTACAATTGTTTTGCCTGCAATAGGAATTTCCATTGTAGTATAGCCAATATAAGAAAAAAGCAACACGCTGTTATCGCTGGCATTAATAACAAATTTACCCTCATTATCGGTAATGGTTGAGGCGCTACTACCCTTTACGCCAACGCTAACTCCCTGCAATGGAGCTCCTTTTGTATCCACTACTGCGCCGGTTACTGTTTTTGTAGTTGACTGTGCAAACAAGCTAGCATTGAAAAAAATAAAGAAAATTAATAGTTGCAACGGCATTGTTGCCCCCAGGGTGATACATAATTTTTTCATAAGCATTTATTTGAGCGTTCGTTTTGAGTTAACAGAATAAAACTATTGGTAAAAGCATCGGGAAAGATTTGCTTTTAGGACTTTTAAGTATGCTTTCTTAACATGTGATAGATCAAATGGAAAAAACAAAACGGGAATGGCTAAGTAACATTGCAGGAGAAAGCCTTTTACCCTGCCCATTTTTTTATGGGTACAGGTTAGTTTTAAAGGGATGTATGTCCCCCATCAAAAACAAGCCTTTATCTGGATGTATTTACAATCCTGATCTTTATGGGGTAACAATGAAAAAACAGGCAAATACCAGACAAAAAAAGTTTGAGTACTTTAAACCATGAATTTTATTGAAAACATATTAGGATTGAAAGCTGAAGAATTGTAAGGCTATCGAACGGCTGCCAGGGCTGTAGTCATCTTTTTTGTTGCCTTATTTTACATTCGCATTTCTGGCATACACATGCCCGGTAAACAAATCCACATTCGATCATCTTACAGTATTAATTGGGTGCCACATTGGGCAGTGCCATTGTAGCACATCAATCGTTTACCGGCACTTTAATAGCCGCTTTTGTTATTACAGTACAAAACCGGTTTATAGCC
>JBKJNG010000662.1:0-3088 GCA_046596065.1 Phnomibacter sp.
AAGCTAAGGTTGAACTGAGTTCTTCCTTAGCTTTTTCCGCAGCTTCTTTCAGCCGCTGTAAAGCCATTGGGTCTTTACGGAGATCAATAGCTTCCTGGTTTTTAAACTCATCTGCCAACCAGTCCATAATTATTTTATCGAAGTCATCGCCGCCTAAGTGCGTATCACCATTAGTGCTTTTTACTTCGAAAACGCCATCTCCCAGTTCGAGTACACTTATATCGAATGTGCCACCGCCGAGGTCAAACACGGCTATTTTCTGATCAACATGTTTTTTATCCAAACCATAAGCAAGTGCGGCTGCGGTAGGTTCGTTTACAATACGCCTGACGTTTAAACCAGCAATTTCACCAGCTTCTTTGGTTGCCTGCCGCTGTGCATCGTTAAAGTATGCGGGCACGGTAATAACAGCTTCAGTTACTTCCTGGCCCAGGTAATCTTCAGCGGTTTTTTTCATTTTCTGAAGTACCATAGCGCTTACTTCCTGTGGTGTATACATGCGACCGTCAATATCGATACGAACTGTATTATTGTCACCTTTGACAACTTTATAGCTCCAATGTGACATTTCATTGCCAACCTCATCGTAGCGGCGACCCATGAAACGTTTAACGCTCATGATAGTATTTTGAGGGTTGGTAATAGCCTGACGTTTAGCCGGATCACCAACTTTACGTTCACCATTCTTCAAAAAAGCCACAATGGAAGGGGTCGTACGACGGCCCTCTTCGTTGGCGATTACCACGGGCTCATTGCCTTCCATTACCGCAACGCAGCTATTGGTGGTGCCGAGGTCAATTCCAATAATTTTTCCCATATTATATACGATTTTACAATTTAATGATAACTAATACGGATTGCATTGTTCAATGATTGTGCCATGGCACTGCAGGGTGAAATATTGGCAGATTGCAGCGTAAACAGGCATTTAAACGAAATTATTATACGCCTATGCTTGGCTACGGCTGCAATTTGATGCAACTTTAAGGCAGCACGCTGCCACGGGTTTACACACCGGTTAGTTGTTATCGCACCCGCTGCTGCTGTTAAATCATTACCCTTTGAAAATAGTTTCGTAAAATAAGAGCCTGGTTGAAAAGAGCCTACTTGCTACGTGGATCACATTGCTCGTAATCCTTTCATTAGGCACCGCTTACTTTTTTTTATATGTTCCCGCTAATGAAGATCGTGTGCAGGAGCAACGATTCCGGTCGTTACAAAACATCGATAGAAACATTCATACAAAGATTGAGAACGGTGTTGCCATGATGAATCTTTTATTAAAGGCGTATCGTGATGCACCTTGAAATAAGGATAGTGTAAAAAATTATATAGCCAATTACGCTTCCGATAAATTTAAACTCACGTTGCCTGAAGGGATTACTGATAATAAGACCAACAACCCCGATAGCCTGGATGTTTATAAAGTGCAGGTAAATAGTAACACTTGTAATATTTCGCTGCGCATATAATAAGCTGATAGCATTTGATGCCATTGTTAACAGTGTCGTAGGTTATATTATAAATCGTGGAAAATCTTCCATTGCTTATAAAAATGTAAGACAGGTGGATGTTGCAGAAAAAATCAATGCAATTGCAAACGGCTACTCAATAAAACAATTATACTGGTTAGATAAAAATGGTGATGAAAAAATAAACTGGAATACAGATACCATTTACGGTCCGCATGGAAATTTTAAAGGAAGGGCTTACTTCGAAATGATTCGTACGGGCGGATATTATCTTTTGAATAACGGGATCAGTAAGAAATATTACCTCGATCATCTGGTGTCAAAAACAACGGGTGCATTTATAACTCTCATGTCTGTTCCATCAAGTTATCACCCGGTAAATAGTGACAGTGGAGCTTATTAATAATAAGCATTTGTTTAATGAATTGAAAATGGTTTCAGGTAATAACATTAACTTAATGAAAAAAGTTATTAATCTTTCAATTAAATATTATGCTAGGGAAATTATTCTTAATGGCGATCACTTAGAATCTGTTTGAAAATGATTCACGATAATTAGCAAAGCGGATAAAATGCACCATTGCCACACTGGTTTAGTTGAAATTAAGTTACTCCATCCCACTATGCCCATTCATCATCCCTCTCTCGAAGATAATATTCATTTTAAACCGATAAATATTTACAACATTGATTTGTGCGATAAATGCCAGTCGGTCGGGTACTGCAGGCTGAAAGATAAATTGGGTTTGGAGGTGTACAAAAAATTCAGAAACCCGGTTGTGCCCGAAAATATTGAGCGGCTCGTTCCGGTAAAATTGAACGGGAGTTTCCGCCCTGCTCATTTAAGAGCGAAATTCCAGCAGGCACTCGATGCTTTTTACCAGCAGGATTATGTAACGGCTATCTCCATAACGATTGAGTTGAAAGATCATAAAATTGAAATAACACGGCTTATGAAGGGCCTTGCTTATTATAAGCAGGGGAATTACAAATTGGCTTTTGCCGAACTTGAATTTTACGGAAGCAATGCCGATTTGAGAGAGGGCTACCAACTGCATTTGCTGGAATTATTGGACACTTGCAAAGCAATGCTGGAATTGGAGCAATCGTTGAATGAATCGATGAGCGAAAATGTTTGCTACGGTGATAGATTCAAATCCCTTGATACAATTATTTGATAAATTGGTATAAAAGAAAATAAATGAATGCTTCACATAATCGACAAAATCAATTATTTGCAAGAATAAGCGCCTTTGCCACCGGTGCTTTAAATTTTCCCAGTGACTTTGAACTAATTTTTGCAAAATAAGTCATACCATGTTCTCCCTCCGCCAATTTTTCTTCAAAAAAAAGCCCGCACCCGTCCCGGCAAAGCCGCAACGCAACACCCCTTTTTACCCTGAAAAATCAGGGGCAGAATTTAAAAATACTTGCCGCCAATGTGGTGCTGTTACCATTTTCAATCAATCTTCCCGCGTCCGCTTCACCACCGGTAATCCATACATGGATATCCACGAATACTATGCCCAATACCAATGCCAGCAATGTTTTCAGACCCGCTTTGTTCCTATAAAAAAGGTGAATGAAAATAATGTAAAACCACCGGCACCCTGTGG
>JBKJNG010000176.1:0-10693 GCA_046596065.1 Phnomibacter sp.
CAGGCTTGTTCTTGCAGTTTCTTTTGTTATCATCGGATCTTTTCCAGTAAATAAACTTCTTACCTTTTCTACACGCCAAACAATGGCGGCGAGCAATGGCGATACTTTTTTATGTGGTCTTTTTTTATCGAAAGCATCTGCAATCATGAAAAATATTTCATCATACGTTCGGTTTTCTGCGGTCACTAAAAACCGTTCGGCGCTAATATCACTTTGCATTAATGCAATCATCCCTTTTGCAACATCGCTGGCATCAACAAAACCGCCGCCGCCGGCGCTGTACCATGGAAATCCGTTATAGATATTCCTGAAAATATTCATCGATCCCCTGGTCCAATCCCCATGTTCACCAAAGATGATGGTTGGATTTACTATGACTGCATTTAAACCTTCACCAATCCCACGCCATACTTCCATTTCGCCCAAAAATTTAGTGCGGCTATATTCGCTGTTACTCGTCTCTGCAGTCCATTGTATGGTCTCGTTTATGGGCTTGTTCCTCGTGCGGCCTATGGCAGCAACGCTGCTAACATGTACCAGCTTCTCAATGCCCGTATCAAGGCAGGCATTTACGATGTTGGCAGTGCCTTCTACATTTATACGAAAAAGTTCTTTACGGTGTTTTTGATTGAAAGAGACAAAGCCGGCCGCATGGTAAACCTGTGTAACGTTTTCCATGGCATCTTCAAGAGCTCTTACATCCAGTATATCGCCCTTTACCCACTCGGCCTTATCTTTTATAATGGCCGGTATTTGAGAGCGGTATAAGGCACGTACGGGCAATTGCAGTTGATGCAATGCCAATATTAAATGTGTGCCAAGCATGCCTGTACCGCCGGTAACTAAAATCATGAGGCGAAACTAGAAAAATAAGTCAATAGGTCAGTAAGTCATTAGGTCAATAAACAGCATGGCTTAATGTTTCCCAGACTCTTACATTGGAACCAGGATCAATGCACTCAATACCTGGTAGAATTAACAACTGATAATTGAATAACTTATGGACCAATGACCCAATCACTCGCTTTCAATACTTATAAAAGCCTTCGCCGCTTTTTCTTCCCAGTTTGCCGCTGTCAAGTTTTTGTTTTTGAACAGCGGACGGTTGCAGCCGTGCAGGTTTACCAAGTGCGTTCCACACAATATCGCTTACATGATAGTTGATATCAATGCCAATAAGATCCATTAGTTTAAAGGGTCCCATTTTAAACCCGGTTGCTTCCATTATGCGATCGGTCTGTTCAATTGAAGCAACATTTTCCTCAAGCAACTGCATGGCTTCCAAATAATATGGTCTTGCAATACGGTTAACAATAAAGCCGGGTGAATCGATACAATGAACAGGCATTTTTTCCAGTTGCAAACAGAGGTTGTGTAACATTTTTGTTACAGCCGCATCGGTTTGTTTGCCTTTAATTATTTCCACCAGCTTCATTACGGGTGCAGGGTTAAAAAAATGCATGCCTGCAAATCTTTCAGGTTGCAATAATTTTTCCTGGATGCTGGTAATGGATAGCGAAGAAGTATTGGTAGCAAAAATGGTTGTACTGCTATTGATTGGCATTAGTTGGTTAAACAGGTCAGCTTTAGCGGCTGCGTTTTCAATAATGGCTTCAACGACAACATCAGCAATGCAATCTTTATAATCACTTGTAAAAGTTATCCTTTCACAGATTTGCGCTTTTTCTTCAGCATTAATTTTTTGTTTGCTAAGCAAATATTGCAGACTTGTTTCGATGGCTTGTTTGCTTTTTTCAAGCATGGCATTGTTTACATCAAACTGGATTGTTTTAAAACCAGCTTGTGCTGCAACCTGTGCAATACCGCTGCCCATAGTGCCAGCGCCGCAAACGCAAATCGTATTGATCATAACAGCGCAGTTTAAACTTTATACAATTTGAGGCCGGGAATAAATTGGAAATCTTTTGCATTGTAAGTAAATAGTGGAAGGCCACTATCAATACAAATAGCCGCAATAATTGCATCAGGTATTTCAAGATTATGGGATAGCTTAAAATTCTGCAATAAAGTCATCGCAATTATTGAAGAGGATTGTTGGATATGTATAAGGTTATAGTTTTTTAGTTTCTTGTTCATTGCATTTAAGTCTCGCTTGGTGTTCATACCTCTCACCAATTCCATCACCACTAATGATGGGAGCAAAATTTTTTCAGAACCTATTTTTTGTAATGCTTGTATAGTGGGTAAATGGCCACTAAATAGAGAGATGAAAATATTGGTATCGCAAACTACCATATCAGCGCCTTTTCCCCCATGCTTTGCTTCTTAATTCTTCTTGCGAAATCTGCTGATTTTTCCAAATGCCTGCAAGCGCCATAACATCTGGTGTTTGTGCCCACGTTACGGGTAATTGCTTTTTTGTTTCTGAACGAACAGCTTTTTTGGGCGCTGTCATTTCTTCAACCAATTCCCATTCAAAGTATTTTGCGAAATCCTCTAAAGCCTGCCTCGACCTTTTGTTTTTATATCTCACGGTTATCTCCGGCATTGCTATTGTTTAGTGCAATGTAACGATTAATCAAAACAGTGCAGATACATATAAGCATTTTCTCAATTCATTAATTTATGAAGAAACTATCGTACCTGCTTAAGGTTTTCATAATAAATCCACAATGAAAAACGAATGATAGCAGCTTAGATTTCGATGTTTCTATGAACCACCGATTGACCAATGACCACTGACTTTTTTATCCAGCCGCGGTAAACTGCTTTAAAAAGCGCAGGTCATTCTCGCTAAACAGGCGCAGATCTTTCACCCCGTATTTCAGCATAGTAATGCGCTCGATGCCCATACCGAATGCAAAGCCGGTGTACTTGTTGGGATCGATACCGCAATTTTGCAATACGTTCGGGTGCACCATTCCACAACCCAGTATTTCTACCCAGCCGGTTTGTTTGCACACATTACAGCCTGTTCCGCCGCATATAAGGCAACTGATATCCATTTCGGCACTTGGCTCGGTAAAAGGGAAATAAGAGGGCCGGAAACGCACTTTTACATCCTGCCCGAACATTTCTTTTACGAAGAAATAAAGCGTTTGTTTCAGGTCGGCAAAGCTTACGTTGTCGGCTACATACAAACCTTCTACCTGGTGAAAAAAACAATGCGCACGGGCACTGATGGTTTCGTTACGGTATACTCTTCCCGGCATAATGAGGCGGATGGGTAACTTGCCTTTTTCCATCTCACGGATCTGCACATTACTCGTATGCGTACGCAGCATCCAGTCGGGGTTCTGGCTTACGTAAAAGGTATCCTGCATGTCGCGGGCGGGGTGATCTTCCGGCAGGTTTAAGGCGCCGAAATTATGCCAGTCATCTTCAATTTCAGGCCCTTCCGACACGGCAAAACCGAGTCGTTTAAATATTGATACGATCTGGTTACGAACAAGGCTAATGGGGTGCCTGCTGCCCAATGGCATAGGATCACCAGGCAGGCTCCAATCGGTGAGTGGTGAGTGGTCAGTAGTGAGTGATGAGCTTTCTAAAGCGGACTTCAGACTTTCGTATTTTTCTTCTGCCAGTATTTTAAACGCATTCATCACCTGGCCAAACTCCCTTTTCTGTTCGTTGGGCACATTTTTCATTTCGCCCATCAGGTTTTTTACAATACCCTTAGTGCCCAGCCATTTTATCCTGAATGCTTCAATTGCTTCACTATCCGGCAGAACGGCCGTTTCTATTTCATTTTTATATCCCTCAATCTGGTTCAGCAGTTGTTCCATACGGGCAAAGATAACAGCTATCATTTAAGCATGGATTGAAGGCGGTTTTTAAAACGACAACAGTTGCCTGAAACTTAAGCGCCTGTAAACTAAACAACTTCTTATTAAACAATAATTTATTCGGCCGTTCCAGTAAACAAACAGGCTTTTTTAACGCTTATTAAGCCTTAGCGTTGTTATTATTGCAGTCGAAAGCGCAGCTATTTTTTATGAAGCAACAAGAATTATTTCCTGGTATAAATACAACCGATGTTAAGCGATCGCTGGCTATAGGTAAAGCCCGTAAGCAGCCATTAAGTAAAAACCAGCAGGCATTTAATAAGCTAACGGAAAAGATAGAAAAGCTGCATAAAGAAATAAAAGAGAAGCATGAATTGTTTGATGCGGCTATAAAACTATATTCTCAAAAAGTATTCCCCATCCAAAAAGAAATGGTTTTGCAGAAGCGAAAATTGCTTGATGTACTCTGGGAAAATTACAAAAGCAACAGACTTTCAACAACCGACCAGCGTCACCTGAAAATTATTTTGCAGGAACATTTGCAAGATTTTTTGCAATTGTCAGCGGGCAATCCTGATAATAAATTAAAACAGATATTCAGGGAGCTGGAAGGTGAAACTTACGAAGCATTTTTAAAGAGGCAGAACCATTTTAAGAAAGCAGAGATGCAGGAAATGTTTGATAACCTTGATGTGGATATTGACCTTGATGAGGTTGATTTTACCGACGAAAACGAGGTAGCAAAAAGGTTAGCTGCTGCTAAGGAAAAATTACGGGAACGCGAGGAAAAAGAAGCAGCCCGAAAGGAACAACGGAATCAATCAAAAAAGAAATCAAAAGGTCAGCTGGAAAAAGCAGCTTTAAGACAAGCCGGAGATGAGCTGAAGCAAAAAAACATTAGTACTATTTATAAGCAACTCGCAAAACTTTTTCATCCTGATTTAGAGCAGGATGAATTAAGGAAGGCGGAGAAAGAAATATTGATGAAAGAATTGACCGCAGCCTATGAATCAAAAAATCTGCATGCGCTGCTTTCGTTGGAAATTAAATGGATTCATAATGAAACCGATCACCTGGAAACGCTAACAGAAGAAAAACTGGGAGTGTACCTGCAAATACTTCGCGACCAGGCAGAACAACTTGAAAGAGAAAAGAATGAATTGTTTTTACAACCGCGTTATGTCGTACTGTATCAGGAATTTGGTCCGTCGATAATAAGAAAGCCTCTGGCAACAGTTAAAGAAGCTTTCAACGAGATGGAAACTGTAGTTATCCATCTTGGAAGAGATATTGCAGATTATGCTTCTGAATATGGCTTAAGGCATATTAAAGGTTTAATTAAACAGTGGAAGCAAATGCGCAGGCAGCAACCTTCAGATGAAGAAGATTATCTGCGTATGTTGTTTGATTAATTTTTTTTGACGATTTCACTATCGAAATCTTCAAAAAAATCAGCTGAACGGGCTAAATGCTCTCTTAATAAAAATTTGCTTTGTAAGGATAGCGGATGGCGTAAAGTGCTCTTACTTTATCAAGAATTACTTTGCGTAATTCTTTAATATTTATTTTTTCTGTAGCAGAAATAAAAATGGAATTGTAGTTTGTTTCGCGGTTCCATCTATCTTTTAAATCCTGCATTAATTGTTGTTTTACCGAAGGTTCCAGCCAATCGTCAAAAGTGTTTTTATCGTACCGGTCTACCTTATTAAAAATAGTAATTACAGGTTTGTCATAGGCTTCCATATCCTGTAAAATTTTGTTTACCACGGCAATCTGGTCTTCGTATTGCGGGTGACTCATATCAACTACATGTAACAACACATCGGCCTCGCGAACTTCATCCAGCGTGCTTTTAAAACTTTCTACCAGGTGGTGTGGCAGCTTACGAATAAAACCGACGGTATCACTCAATAAAAATGGCGTGGTTTCAAAAACTACTTTACGGGTAGTAGTATCAAGCGTCGCAAATAATTTGTTTTCGGCAAACACATCGCTTTTGCTAAGCAGGTTCATGATGGTGCTTTTACCAACGTTGGTGTAACCCACAAGCGCTACCCTGATAAACTCACCCCGTTCTTTTCTTTGCGTAAAAGATTGCTTGTCAATTTCGGCCAGCCTTTGTTTTAGCAGGCTTATTTTTTCACGAACAATACGGCGGTCTGTTTCAATTTCTGTTTCACCAGGGCCCCTGCTGCCAATGCCGCCACCCTGCCTTTCGAGGTGTTTCCACATACCACGCAACCTTGGTAATATATATTGGTACTGGGCAAGTTCCACCTGCGCTTTTGCCTGTGCTGTTTTGGCCCTGCGGGCAAATATGTCGAGTATTAAATCGCTTCGGTCGATGGTTTTTATCTCGGTGGCTTTTTCAATATTGCCAATTTGAGATCCGGTAAGTTCATCATCAAAAATAAGCATGGTGGCACCTTTAAGCTTTGCGTAAGTAGCAATTTCTTCCAGCTTGCCTTTGCCAACAAATGTTTTGCTATCGGGGTGGGCCAGTTTTTGCCAGAAACGTTTGAGTGTTTTTGCACCAGCGGTTTCAGCCAGAAAAGCCAGTTCATCGAGGTATTCATAAGTCTGACTTTCAGTTTGCCCCTGGTGTACAAGGCCAACCAATACCGCTTTTTCTTCCTGTTCTATCTTGTTGCTTTTATCTATCATATTTCAATGGCAAAGATTATTGATTATTAAATAGGCGCCGGCAATAATATCAATTCCAGCATGTCGGTAAAAAAGTTTTTAATACAAAAAATCCTGCCTTTGAAAGCAGGATTTTTAAATCTGATAATTTCTAAAAGTTTTTTATAACCCGCCAATGCAAAGTCCGATACTAAACGGATGTGCAGTTGGTCCCGTGCCGTCTTTAAAAAGGTTGGTTATCTGGTAGGCTCCATACAAGGTAAATGCACCATAGCCAACTCTTAATGTTCCAGCAAGTCTTGTACTGTTGAAATATTTTTTACTTTTTTCTTTTTCAACATATTTAGTGCCATATAAACTGGATCCGGTGGATGATACCAGGTTCTTACCCTTGGTGTGGGCATCAATCATGGTTCCCACTTTAGCGCCAAGGGCTATTTTGAAACTTTTGCCACTATGCAGCGGGTCTGCTACAAACCTTAATTCAATGGGCACTTCTACCCAGGTGTTCGAGATCTTGTATTTTTTAAAGTGGTTGGTTTTGGAAGCATCAGAAAAAGTTATTTTACTGCTGCCGTTTTTGCCCGCTATATCAATATTGGTGTTATCAAAGAAAATGCTGCTGCTTCCTACGCCAATGCCGCCGGCAACGCTTAGCCTTGGATCTGTTTTAAAAGGCATATCATACATTACGTAGAAATTGAAATGCCTTGAGAAGCCACTTATGTTCAGCGTATCGGGTGCACCTGCCCATCCATCGTAACCAAATTGGATCAGGAAATGATCGTTCGCCCTGTTGCCAAGGTTAACTTTTGACCAGTCTTTCTTTTTTGAAGTGATTGTTGATTTTGGTAAAACAGTAGTAACACTGTCACCTGTAAAAACACTATCCTGCGCTATGGAACTGATGCTAATACTGGTGCCGGCTATTGCCAGCCACAAAA
Organism: Phnomibacter sp.; assembly: GCA_046596065.1. Taxonomy (GTDB): domain Bacteria; phylum Bacteroidota; class Bacteroidia; order Chitinophagales; family Chitinophagaceae; genus Phnomibacter. The sequence goes on from JBKJNG010000176.1 coordinate 7,334, forward strand.
ATTTCCTCATATTATAATTTGAAATGCGGGCTAAGGTAAAAGGCTATTGACTAAGGATTAGTTAAAACAAAAGAAATGCTGATCTGCTATGAAGATCATTTTTGTTACATGCTGGTTTTGTTTTGTAAAAAGCCTTACCCCGACCAATTTGGTGCAAATGTATTCGCAATCAGTCATTTTTGCCGGGGGTAAACTTTTGAATATTGTTTCGGGGGTTAATCGCCGATTTTATATTGTTCTTTATAATAGTGTAGGCTATCTGGTCAAACGAAAATATTGCAGCATCGGTGTTCAAGTGACGGGTATAATTACGGGGCTATCAGAATAAATACTTAGCATTGCCTTCGTACGCATAGTTATGAAAGCCCTAGATTATTGCTGCAAAACCGTAATTGTCCAGTTATTTGCATGCCGCATACGTTATATAATGCTGCAACGCTAAAACCGGGGTCAAGAAGGCGCCAGGCTGATTATGCATAATGTAATCCCGGCCCCGATAATTACAAATAATAGGGCTCATAATCCCATTCTGTAGTAGCCAATTGTACCTTGCATTAAATTTATTTATCAGGCTACAGTAGCATTTTTCTTGGTGATATTTTCCACCGCTTTTATAAATTCGTTAACGTCGGTATCACTAGTGGCTCCGTAGCTATCAACAAGGCTTCCTTTTATTCCGTTATCAGTCTCAATAGCATATAAAATTGAATTGTCTTCTGGGTCACTCATGCCTTCGAACCGGAAAAAATTATCAATCTTAACCTGCTCGGGCTTAAAAATTTCTTCGGTTTCATTACAAACCAAACCTTCTTCTGTTGCCCGGAAATTATAAGTGTAGCCATCATTTACCATTTTCTCCACGCACTCTGCCATGCTTTTGAGCTGGGGTAATGTTTTATTCAATGATTCCATAATAGTTTTTCATAAGATCTTAAAAAAGTATGCCCTGTAACAATCAGCAAGAAAGTTATTAAATGGATTTTGTAAATTTTTCGCATTTCCAACGTTCACTTTTTAGCGATTGCTTAAACCTAATTGAGATAATTGTAGCGCACGCTGTTTCATAGTATGGGTTTTAGTCCATTTCATTAATTTTTTTGGCTGGCCCCCCAAATCATAAAAATCCTGCGTTTAAATTTTTGGGGCAAATAAAAATATACCTATAACTTTTATCTCAAAAGTGGTTAATTATCAAGTGGACCTTGAGTGTTACGATCCTGCGACCCTCCCCATGTGGAATGTCGGGTGCCCTAACAACTGCTGGTTTTACTCCCCAAGGCTGCAATTGGGTTCCCGGATTTTCCATCCTTTCAACTCCGCCTGCTGCCATGGTAATGGTTGGTTTTGCCGGTGATTAACTGGGTTATACCGACTGCTCCACAGGCGAAGTAATCGGTTGCCCGGTGCCACTAGCCCGCAGGTTATTAAAGCGTTCAATTATCTGCCTGTAATATTTTCGCGGTGTAACCCTAAGTCTTAAAACAGAAAAAATGAAGCAGGTAGTTACAAAATCCTGCTGGTACGAGCCTTTATTTACCCAGGCGGTATAACAATGGGCGTTGCATTATAACAATCACACTACTGGCCACCCGGGTAGCAAAACCAAAAGATAAAGGCGCTGTAGAGAATGATGTAAAAATTGCCTGCCAACGCATTTATGCACTCTCAGGCGATGAAGTATTCCATAGTTTAAAAGACTTAAATACAGCTATACTTACTGGTCAGCAATTTTGATTTAAGGGAAGTGCCGGAGCATGGCGATTTGTTCCGGATTCCCGATCATACCAACCGCCGTGGCCCTGATGCCTTTCAATAGTTTTTTATTTATCATTTATACAAACAAAAACATGGATCAACAAAGCACGCTGCAACAGTTACAGCGGCTCAATTTAACCGGCATGACCAAACGTTATGAAACCATCACCAAACAACCCTTTCATCAGCAGCCGGAGGCGCATATCATTATTGGCTTACTTTCCGAAGCCGAAGTTGGAGACAGAGTGCATTAACGCACATTTTAAACTTATTGATTTTAGAGTCTTGAGAAAAGCAATTTCGGGTTCTAAGAAATTTCAAAAAAGAAAATAAGGACAACGCAGGGCTATATTATATTTTAAAAAAATGCGTTTAACATTGAAAGACTTTTTGAGCATTGAAATTTCCTCGAAAATACTAACTGTAGAATAATTTTACTTATTTAGGCAATATGATATTTTATAAGCCGCTCACGGTTACTTGCAGCGTGATACTTGCTATGTGTTTACAGGCTCAAATTCACATCGGCATCGATAGTACCGAATTCAAAAAAATTGACACTTCGTTAGTTTCAAATAAAACAACCGCTCATTATCATTTTACCACCAGGTCATTGATTGTGCCCGGGATAACGATATTCTATGGTTTTATAGCAATTGAAAATCATGGGCTAAAGAAATTTAATGGCGAAATAGAAGAAGAAGTTTATACGGAAAACCCACATCAAAAAGTTACCATCGATAATTATCTGCAATTTGCCCCCGCTAGTGCCGTATACGCCTTAAATGCATTTGGAGTAAAGGGTGAACACAATTTCAGGGACAGATCTATGATTTACCTGGTGTCCAATATTATCCTGAATACTTCTGTTTATGCAACCAAAAAATTATCGCATCAACTAAGACCTGATAGTTCAGCGTATACTTCCTTTCCGTCCGGACATACTGCAGAGGCTTTTGCCTCGGCTGAATTTATGCGGCTGGAATATAGAAATGTTTCCCCGTGGTATGGATTTGCGGGTTATGCTATTGCGGCCACTACAGGTTATTTAAGGATGTATAACAACCGGCATTGGTTTAGCGATGTGGTAGCGGGCGCTGGTATCGGCATACTTTCGTCTGATATTGCCTATTGGTTGTACCCGAAAATACAGCACAAAATATTTAAAGGCAAACCGGCAAAAACGGTTGTTGTGCCTACATATCAAAACGGCACATTTGGATTGAATATGGCGCATAAATTTTAAGCGCAAACCATTAATTTCTTATTTCCTGAATTCCAATATTTCAAACCATGCAGTTAAAAGCGAAAGCGTTTTTACCTGGGAAATGCGATATTCACAACCTGATGAAAATATTAATTGTAGAAGATCAAAAGGAATTACTTGACAGTATCTGCATTTACCTGAGCAATGAACAATACGCCTGCGAAAGAGCGGAAGATTATTTATCTGCCCGTGAAAAAATATCATTGTATGATTACGCATGTATCGTATTAGATATTAACCTGCCGGGAGGGAATGGCCTGCAATTGCTGAATGAGCTGAAAGCTGATAATAAATTAGATGGTATCATTATTATTTCTGCCAGAAATTCACTCGACGAT